>JACKAQ010000006.1 GCA_020634975.1 Calditrichia bacterium
CAGGAGAGGGGCAGAGGGTGAGGTCCGAAATGAACGAATAATTCAATATTTTAAGCTTTGTTATTTCTCAAAATTACTCACGAACCAATAAATTCTCTGTGCCCCTCTTGCGGCTCCTGCCGAAGGCACCACTTCGTGGGTGGCTAAGTAACGTCAGTTAAATAACTTAACAACCCTGCTTTACCACCGGGCCTAACGCCCGGTGATACCTAACCCCGATCATTATCTACAACGCAATCGCCCGGACCTCCCGGTCCTCAAAAATGCCCAGATGCGAGCAGTAGCCGGTTTCCAGTTTGTATGGCGTTTGTTTGATAAAATCCGACCACGCATCGTTATGGTTGGTATCCTCCGAAATCAGCAATCCGTTGACAGCCATATGCGGGCGGATAGTGGTAAATTCAAAATTCATGTGCTCGTAGGTGTGCAGGCTGTCGTGATAAAAAATGTCCACTTTCGGTTGAATATCGCTTAAAAAGTTCGGCAGCGTTAGTTTTGCGTCGCCTTCGATAATCGTATAGCGATGCCGGAGGTGCTGCGGCACCATAAATCCCAATTGCTGATGATTTTTTGGCCAAAAATATTCATCGCCGGGAATTTTGTTGATGCCGATATCAAAGCTGTATAATTGCCCGCCGCCGTTTTTTTCCATCGCCGCCAGAATAAAACAGGCGCCAATGCCCCAGCGCGTGCCGGTTTCCACAAATATCTCCGGTTTTTTGGCGCGGACGATGCAATACAACGCCGTCCGGTCGATGCGCACGTATTTCTCGATCCCGATTTGCTGGATCACATCGTAACCGTCGTACGTGTGGTGCTGTAAATCCGGGATGTTCCGAATGGTGGATTCGATCAGTGAAAAGACCTTGTCATCGTGCATTTCCTGATAATAACCGCTGATTATTTCCGGGGTTGTGCCGGTAAGTTCGGCGAGGATGGCAAACAATGTTTCGTAATCGTAGGATTTTTTCTGCAACGTTTTCAAATAGGCACGTTGCTCGTACCAGGATACAGCGTATGTTTTATACAGATTCAGTTTACGGATAACACGGTCGGGCATTTAAGCTCTTTTAAGTTACAGTATTGTTAACAATAACGCTTGTTAAGCGTTGTAAATTCGGGTGATATGTTACAAAAGATTTGCATCAATCAAAAATTAAAAAATTGAGGAAATTTATAATCTTCGAAAAAAAAACCAGCCCGGTTGCCCGGGCTGGTTGGCAGGTTTAATCGGAATTATGCACCGAATTTTTTCAATTTGAGTGCATTGGCAAGCGACAACATGATCAGGTGTTTGGTGGCCATCCTGCCGATGTAGCCGCGCATGCAATATTTTTCGCCAAATTGGGTGACTTCATCCGGGCGGCAATTTTCCGACCACAAAAGGGTCGGCACCGGATGCCAACTGTGGTTTTTCAGTGCGGAGGGCGTGGAGTGGTCGCCGGTAACCACCAGCACATCCGGGTTCAGATCGCGCAATTTTGCCGCCCACGCATCGATTTCCTCGATGACATGCACTTTTTTCTCAAAATTGCCGTCTTCGCCGGTGCTGTCCGTTTTCTTGAAATGCACAAAAAAGAAGGTGTGCGAATCCCAATGTTCTTTTAATTGATTGAACATGGCGTCGTAGGTTTCCGGTTTTTTGGGGACATCCATCCCGACCAGCCGCGCCAGACCGCGATACATCGGGTATTGGGCGATTGCCACGGCGTTCAGCCCGTAACGCGCTTCCATCGATGGCGGGGGATCGAATTTGGCAAATCCGCGCGCCAAAACCATGTTGGCCGGATGATCATTTTTGAGCGTTTCCTGCACGCCCGATAAAAATTCTTTCACATATTTCACGGTTTTTTGCGATGCGGCATCTTCGCCGACCGGCGCTTTGGGTGTCAGCCCGGTTTGCTGCGGATCGGTATCGTTGATGTTGCCGCCAAGCCCGTCGCCGCGCAAAATAAATACCGCGCGATGCTCGGATTCGGTCAGCAGAGAATATTCCATGCCGTCGCTGAGCTTCACGTTCGCCTTGATTTTGGCAACCAGTTTTTCGTTCACATCGGTGGGAATCCGTCCGGCACGGCGATCGCTCACCTTGCCGTTGCTGTCCAGCGTGCAAAAATTCAGTCGTGCGGCAACATCGCGATCGGTCAGCTCAAAATCCACCCCGAGTGCGGAAAGCACACCGCGACCGATCAGGAATTCCAGCGGATCGTATCCGAACAGCGCCAGATGTCCCGGTCCGCTGCCCGGCGTAATGCCCGGCGAAACCGGATCGAGCATTCCGGTAATGCCTTCTGCGGCAAATTTGTCGAGGTTCGGGGTTTTGGCGGTTTCCAGTTCGGTTTTGTCGCCGCCCATCGGCAATCCGCCTAACCCGTCCATCACCAGATACACAATTTTTTTGTCATTTTTGGTAATCAGTTCGCTCAATATTTCCGGTTTCATTTTACCTCCCGGTTTAAAGAAATAGTGTTTTTTGTGGTTTAAACATCCGTTTTCAGGCGGGAAATATAATCAGTTTTGTTAATGATTTAAATGGAAATAAAAAGCTAATAAATAGCAGGCACCATTAAATTACATTTTACAGATGTAATTTTGTTTGGTCACTCTTGTTCCGTAAATCGGGATTTATTTTCCAACCACTTTAATCAAACTGTTCGCCTGAACAGTGCTGTTCAATTCCATACCGTTCAAAAGTGAGTGCAATTCCATTTTATCGGCGGCAACGCCGAAAGATTGCAACGTGCTTTCCAGCGTTCCGGTTTTGGCAACCGTTTTGATGCGAATGCGGTTCGGTTCCACATTTATTTTTTGGGGATTGGTGAGCCGGTTAAAGCCGCGCATGCAGTTTTCCATCGTGTCGCCGTAGCGCGAAAAATTGAGTTTGTTGCTCAATCCGTGAAACAGATACACCCGTCCCTCATATTCAATAAAATAGGAAACGACCCGCAGCACGCCGTCATTGGAATTGACATCCGAAACCAGCCGCACCGCATTCAGCGAATGCACCCGCATTGCGTCGTCCGAAACTTTTTGGGCGTTGGCTTGCGTGACAAAATTATCCGCAGCTGCGCGGGCGGTGTTTTGTTGCGCTAACTGGAATAAAATCACAGCGTTCTGGTCGCTGTTGGCGATCTGCACCTGCGATGGCGTGTTCACAACTTGCCAATCTGCCGGTACCGGAAACTGGAATTTCAACTCCGGGTGATAAAAAAATCCCTCCTCGGCGTAACCTTGCCGGGGATCATCGCCGAAAATCAGCCCGTCAATTTTGCGGAGATATTTCTCGCGATTGACTTCGTAATTGGCAGCGGGATTTTTGGCCTGCTGTTCCTGCGCCATCCGGGTGACGTTTTGGACGCGCTCGTCTGGCGCCGGGTGAGTGGAAAACCAGCCGGGCAAACCGCCGCTTTCGCCACCGCTCATTTTATCCAGCGTCCCGAAAAAATTTGCCATTTCTGTTGCATCGTATCCAAGTTTGGTCGAGTAATCCACGCCAAGCTGATCAGACTGCCGTTCGGCATCGCGACCGAATCGCAAAAACAGCAGCCCCAAACCGGCTTGCGCCAATCCGGCATATTTTGCAACATCCTCGGAAAGAATCGAGCCGACGCCCAACCCGATGGTGGCGATCTGCTGCTGGGAAATTTGTTTGGCAGAATGGCGTGCGGCAATATGCCCCACTTCGTGACCCATTACGCCAACCACTTCCGCTTCGTTGTTCAGATATGCCAAAATGCCGCGAGTGAAATACACATATCCGCCGGGAACCGCAAATGCGTTGATCACCGGAGAATCCAGCACTTTAAATTCATACGCCAATCCCGGGCGATCCGAAACTGTAGCGATCCGCTGCCCGATGTCGCTGATGTATGCGGCGATTTCCGCATCGTCGTAAACGCCATAAGTTGCAACTACTTGCGGGTCGTATTCTTTGCCCATGGAAATTTCCTGCTGTTCGGAAACCAGCATGAATTCCCGGTCGCCGGTTACCGGATTTGTGGCGCAGGAAATGGTAATCGCCAATATTATTGCCAAAAACCCCAACCCAAAATAGCGAAAACTACGGTTACGATTCATTTTGCTCCCAAAATATTGATGAATATTTTTTGTGTCGCTGCGATCCGATTTCCGTTGCAGCTTCTGTTTTTATATGCTGAGTAAATGCGATGGAAGCAGAGCTTCCAAAAAAACTGCATTGCGAAGCCGGAGCTTCGCAACGAGACCGCCAAGCCCGGGTATTATCTTTCCAAAATACGCGTTACGCGATCACTCAAAACTGGATATTCTCGTTCCAAAGCTACTGCTTTGGAACGCCTCCTTAAAAAATATAGAAAAAGTTGTTTACTGGTGCAACTTTTCCCGCAATTGCTCGCGATTGAGGATGATAATTTTGCCGCGCGCCAGCTCAATTGCGCCGTCATTTTCCCATTCTTCGAGAATCCGGCTGACCGGAACCCGCGACGACCCGAGTTCGCGCCCCAATTGCTCGTGAGTGATTTTCAGAATGCGCATATCCGCCGGAAAATGCGATAACAAATATTCCGCCAATCGCGCATCCAATCGTTGAAACGCTACTTTTTCAATCGTGTTCAAAATTTCGTTGAGACGGATGGTCATGTTTTCGAACAAATGTTTGCGCCACACATCGTACCGATCCACCCAATCGCGAATATCTGCTGCGGTTACCATCAGCAATTCAACATCGGTTTCCGCAATGGCGAACGCCGGAAACGGCGTTTGGGACAGCACGCCAAACGACGTTAAAATGCAGCTCTGATTGGGATTTACCCGATATAATGTAATTTCCCGTCCGGTATCGCCAAGTTTGAATACCCGAATAATTCCAGAGATCACCACAAAAAAGTAATGGCAAACCGCACCTTCCATCGCGAGCTGTGTGCCAGCGGAAAACTGTTTGTGGATCGCGGTCGATTCAAAAATCGCCTTCACTCGCGGATTGGCATTTTCGAGAATCGGTAAATATTTGCTGTCGTCATTCATTAGTAGCTTTCGATTTTTCTTAAGTTGAAACAGATTAACCAACGGGGCACTCAAAGTCAACACGGTTTGCGATTTTGCCGGAATTGCCGCTGCGTTTTCCCAAACTTAGCAGCCCTTTTACAATGATAAATTGTATCATTTTGAGACGGATTAATAAAATATGGTGTATCAACACCTCCGGATGATTTCAGTTAACTCATTTAATAACAAATATTAAAAGTGAAAATTTCGGGTTTGGCACAGTAGTTGTGCTATTTATGGGCATCGATAAGCCAAATATGTGAATTTTACGAAACGGAGGCTAAAATTATGAGAAAATCGGCTTTTTATACAGTAATTGTGATGATTCTTGTGTGCATTGTTACACAATCGAGTGTATTCGCCCAAACACGATTTGGTATCCGAACCGGCGTTTATACAGATGTTGAAGATGCGTTCATCGGCGGTGATTTGCTGATTCCATACACCAACCGGGTATACTTGAATCCCAATATTGAATATGTATTTGTTGATGAAGCAACGCTGATGACGCTGAATTTTGACGGCCATTACGATTTTCCGGCGAATCGCGGCACGCAATTTTGGGCTGGCGGCGGTTTGGGCGTTATCGTTGTAAATGGCGACGGCGATAACGACAGCAGCACAGATGTTGGCGTGAACCTGTTGGGTGGCGTCAGCTTTTTGACGCGATCGGTGCTGCCATATATTCAGGGAAAATTGATATTGTCAGATAATAACGAATTTGTGCTCGCATTCGGGTTGCGGTTCTGATGGAGCCAAATCATTGATAATTATAAACTTGATAACAATTTAGTTTTACAACAAAACACTACTCAACGGAGGAAATAAGTTATGCAAAGTATCAGTAAAATTATGGTTGTTCTTTTTGTTGCAATGGGAATTATGCTTTCTGCCTGCAGCGGAGAAAAAGAAAAACCGGACTTGCAATCGGAAATTGATAATAAAATCAATAAAATGGAGGAGCAGGTTCAGAAAGAAATCAACCGTTTGGATGAGCGGATTGCCGAACTCGGCGAAGCTGCTAACGAAGCGACGGAAGATGGCAAAGAAGCGATCGATCAGCAGATCGAAAATCTCGAATCGCTCAAAAGCGATCTCCAAAACGGCATCGCGCAATTGCGGATGGCAACCACCGAACAAATGGATGATGTTCGCCAAAGCCTGAACCAAACCATGAACGAAATTGACCGGATGCTGACCGTTAGCCAAATGGAAAATGAAAAAGAGAAGTCCTGAAATTGAGGAGCCAAATTATGAAAAAACTTATGTTTATGGTGCTCATTATTTGCTTTGCAGGCAGCTCCGGGGCTTTTGCACAGGGACTTTATTTTGGACCGCAGCTCGGATTTTTCAAATCGAAAGATTCGGATAACACCAACATTTTTGTCGGTGCTGCCGTTCGCCTGAAATCCGCCGGATCGTTTGGCGTCGAAGGATCTATCGGTTATCGGCAGGAGAAATTTTTCGACGAAACGGTAACGGTCAAAAATTGGCCCATTATGGTAACCGGACTGTTTTATCCAATTCCGATCGTTTACGGCGCGATGGGCGCAGGTTGGTATAACACCACCATCGAATACGATGACAATGTGCCCGGTGTCGATCTGGAGGATAACAGCGAAACATCGCAGGAATTCGGCTGGCATTTTGGCTTTGGCGCGGAACTGCCGGTTGGCGGAAAGACAAAACTCAGCACCGATATCCGCTATGTTTTCCTGAATTACGATTTCAATGCCGTGCCCGGAAGCGGTGATGTTAACAGCAATTTCTACATCATCAATGCCGGACTGATGTTCCGGCTTTAAAATACATACCTTGCCCATCCCGGAACTTTTTGCTTCGGGATGGGTTTTTTTATCGGACTTTGGCACAAAACGACGCAATTTTTGAACATCACTTGCACTGAACGCTCGTTAAACGGTATTATTGCGAAATGATGAAAAGAAAATGGGGAATTTTATGAATCACACATCTGAACCAAAAATGATTATCCGACGAAGCGACGAACGCGGTTTTGAAGATTTTGGCTGGACAGACAACTGGATGACTTTTTCCTTCGCTAATTATCACGATCCGGCTTGGATCAATTTTGGCCCGCTGCGGGTGATGGTGGAAAATCACATCCAGCCGCACTCGGGATTTCCGGCGCATCCGCACCGGGATGTTGAAATTGTCACCTACGTTGTTTCCGGAACGCTTACGCATGGCGACAGCTTCGGGCACAAAGCCGGCATTACTGCCGGAGAAATGCAGTTGATCAGCGCCGGAAGCCGGGGAATGATTCATTCGGAAGAAAATCTGCACGATGTTGTCGAGCACAATTATCAAATGTGGCTGATTCCCGAACGCACCGGAACGCAGTTCGAATATCATCAACTGAAATTTACGCCGGAAGAACGGCAGGGCAAATTTTGCATGTATGTGTCGCCGGACGGCGAAAACGGCAGCATGCCGATCAACACCAACGCTCGTATTTATGCCGGATTATTTTCCCCCGGCGATGAAGCTGTTCACGAACTCCGGGAAAATTATGGCGCATGGATTCAAATGGTATCTGGCGAAGCAACCATTTCCGGTGTTCAAATGCAGCAGGGCGACGGTATTGGCATCACCAACACCGCAAAAATCACGATGAATTTTTCAAAAAATAGTGAGGTGTTGCTATTTGATTTGGGAATGAACTCACGGTTGATCTGGCGATAAACTATTGAATAATATCAGCTTGAGCAACTGGACGACGTCAGCATTTTAAAATCTTGATGGTATTAGAGCATCTGTAAAGATTAAATTTTAAAAAGATGTTGCAGTATTAGATGTCTATACATATATTACCACTGTAAATAAAAAAACGAGGTTACAGTGGAACTGGAAAAAGAAATTCAACAAAGCAAATTCAAGAATGAATATCAAAAATTAATTTTGAATGTTCTTTACACCAGTGGCTGGCTGAGTTCGTTACAGACACAATACTTCAGGCCGTATAAAATATCAGTCCAGCAATACAATATTTTGCGAATTTTGCGGGGTCAATATCCAAATCCGGCTACCGTTAACTTGTTAAAAGACAGAATGTTGGATAAAATGTCCAACGCATCCCGGTTGGTAGAAAAGCTTCGGTTAAAAGGCTTAATCGAACGTCATCAATGCGAAAAAGATCGACGAGCGGTTGATGTTGTCATCACCGATAAAGGTTTGAATTTGCTCAAAGAACTCGATAGCGTTGTCGAACGTTGGGATGAGCTCTTCAGCCATGTGACCATCGAAGAAGCGAAAGAAACCAATCGGATTCTCGATAAAATGCGCGGATAATTTTTTTACTCACTTGTGTGTATAGACAATAAATACTTAGACATTTAGTGTAACAATTAATTTCAGAATTCATCAAACTTATGTTTAACGACATGCCGGAAAGCAAGAGCAGATTCGGCAAAAAATTTCGAAATGATTCAACAAACCATATAAAAGGAGACGTAACCATGAAGCAGTTAATCGTTTTAGCAGCAGTACTCGCAGGTTTTATTTGGGGATCAGCATTTGCCCAAACTTATAAAGTTGATGCCGAAAAAAGCGCTTTGGCGTGGACCGGTGAAAAAATTACCGGAAAACATCACGGCACTATTGCCATCAAAGATGGTGAACTGGTTCAGGATGGCGCCAAATTTTCCGGCGTTTTCAACATCGATATGAATTCGATTGTTAACGAAGATTTGGAAGGCGAATGGAATGACAAGCTCGTTGGTCACCTGAAATCGGACGACTTTTTCTCCGTTGCTAATCACCCGGTTGCAACCCTGAAAGTGAACAAAGTTGCTCCGTACAATCCCAAAGAAGGTGAAACAACCACTCACGTTGTTACCGGTGATCTGACCATCAAAGGTATCACCCACGAGATTTCATTTCCGGCAACCATCAGCTTTACAGATGAAGCGATGACAGCAAACGCGGCGTTTACCATCGACCGTACCAAATGGGATGTGCGCTTCCGCTCTGGCAGTTTTTTCGAAAATTTGGGTGACAAAATGATTTACGACGATATCAAATTCGATTTGACACTTGTCGCTGACAAATTGGCTGAAATGAGCATGAATAAATAAGTTGTAAAGTCTTTCATTTTGGGTTGAGAGATTATTCGTTTGGGCAATCCCTGGAGGTTGCCCAAACTTTTAAAATAGCAGTACTGTAGCAATATCGGTTCACCAAAACATTCCACACACATAACTGAAATAAAATAAAGGAGGTTATCCATGGATATCAAATCAATGGTAACAGAACTTAATGAAATGGTTTTGCAAGGCAAAGCTATGGAAGCATTTGAAAAATTTTATGCTGATGACGTAGTAATGCAGGAAAATAACAATCCCCCGACCGTTGGAAAAGATGCCAATCGCAAACGTGAAGAAGACTTTTTTGGCAGTATCACCGAATTTCGCGGGGCGAATGTAGTTGATGTCGCGGTGAACGAAGATACTGCATTCATTAAATGGCATTTCGATTACACTCACAAAGACTGGGGTGTGCGAAAATACGACCAGATTGCCGTCCAAAAATGGAAAAATGGCAAAATTGTGAACGAAACGTTCTATTACGGTGCCTGATTGATTTCCGAAAAAAAAGGCGGTATCTTTTTACCGCCTTTTTTATTGGGTTAATTTGTATTCATTATTTAATGGAGATTTGGCTATAGACACCATAACTCAAATTGCGTTAGGCGCGGCTGTCGGCGAAGCCGTTTTGGGCAAAAAAGTTGGCAATAAAGCCATGCTGTGGGGTGCCGTTGGCGGCACTATTCCCGATCTGGATGTGTTGGCAAACCCGTTTATTTCGGGTGTTGCACAGTTGGGTTTTCACCGGGGATTTTCCCATTCATTTGTATTCGCGATACTGTTTGCGCCAGTGTTCGGTTGGCTCATTTATAAATATTATCGCGGTGCCGGTGCTCGCTGGCGTGATTGGAGTTGGCTGGCATTCTGGAGCATTGTAACGCATCCGATTCTCGATTGGTTTACGATGTACGGCACGCAATTGCTCCAGCCATTCAGCGATTATCCGGCGGCAATCGGCTCCATTTTTATCATCGATCCGGTGTACACCATACCATTGATTATCGCAGCATTCTGGATTCGGCGCTTGCCAAATGACGCAAAATTGCGACGAAAAATAAATATCGCATCTCTCGCATTTACAACAGGTTATCTGCTGTTGGGAGTTGCCATTAAGTTTCATGTGGAGGCAACATTTGCCGATTCGCTGAAAGCGCAAAATATTAAATATGAACGCATTTTTAGCAACCCGACACCATTCAATATCATTTTGTGGATGGCCATTGCGGATGACGGGAATGGCCAGTGGGTCGGTTTGTACTCGCTGCTGGATGATGACGACAACATCCGTTTTCAATATGTGCCGAAAAATGAGGCGCAAATTTCAGCCGCAATAGATCAGCCTGCGCTCCAAAAATTACTCTGGTTTTCGCGGGGATTTTACACGATAACCCAAAGCGATAACACATTGTATTTTAACGATATACGGTTTGGCAGATCAGATATGTGGCTGGATGATAAAGGCAGCTATATTTTCAGCTTCCGGCTGATTGAAGATTCGCAACCACCGGCAATGTACCGGGATATCGAACGGCAGACGCCCGGATTTGATGCTCGCGCTGAAAATTTCGCGCGGCTATTTAAACGCATTTCGGGCGATAAATCCGTGGAACAATCCAGCGCCGGGAAAATGTCGAGCAACACCAAAAATGATTAAATTAGGCTGCCGATTCCTCAACCAACGATTTCGAGCCGGTTCTGGCGACAACCATTTCCACCAGCAACAGCACAAATGCAGCGATCAACAAATATCGCCACAATTCCTGCCCGAAACGGCTGCTCTGCACTTGATCGGCGATCGGGGTGTCACTCGCCAGCAAACGACTGCCGGGGAACAGCGCCGGCAATTCATCGCTAAAATAGCGGGCATCGGATTCCGCCGGCCACGGATTGACGGACAGCGCAGCGATTTGCCGGTCGTTGTGTTGCAGCCGGTAATTGCCGGGCAGCGCAGTTTCGGCAAATTCGATGAGCACATTGGAGCCGCGAAATTCGGGTGTCAGCCGCACATCGGTTTCCTGCGACAGCGACATCCGGAATTCATACGGCGCTTCGAGGTTGGAAAACTGGCTCTGGTAAATTTCACCGGTGCGGATTTCCTGCCGGTCACTGATTTTACGCGTGCCCGCAAAATACACCAATCGATACAGCAGCGGCACCACAAATCCTTTGGTGGGCAACTGATTCCATTGCGGCTGCATCGGGCTGCTGATAAAATAAATCACCCCTTTATTGAGATTGCTTTCCAGCAACAGTGGCGACCGGTCGCTGAGTTGCAGTAAATCCTGCGATTGCTGCGATGCATTCACCCGGAAATTCGCATACACTTCGATTGGGTTGAGCTGCCCGGGTTTTTCCTCGAACAATCCCTCAAAAACCGGGTGATTCCAGCGAAAATTATCGATTGTCAAAAATTGTTCGACACTGCCGGGCGAACCCTGCAATTCGCCGAGTTTACCGAGCGAAAACTGCTCCAGCAAACGGTTGTATTGCGGCGGAACGATGCGGTCACCGGGCAACACAATTGCACCGCCACCCTGCTCGACAAACGATTTCAACCGGGAAACCAACGTTTCCGGCAACTGGTCGAGCCCTTCTAAAATGATCACATCATATTCCAGAAAATTGCGGCTGCTCCAGTTTGCGGCAAGTTCCCGCTGATAACCGAAAACACCGCGATCGATTGCCGGGTTGAGAATCAGCGGCAGAAAACTACGAAAATCACCGCTCGGCGTGATGTGCAGCAGTTGCACCCTTTTTGGAACGTAAAAATTGAAATAGCGCCGGTTATCCTCTTGCAAAGCATCGCTTTCGGTTTCGATGAAACCGTTCACAAATCCGTTTTCCGCCAAAGTCAGTTGAAATTGAACTTCTTTCAATTCGTTGGGCGCGATGCTCACTTGCTGCTGCGCAACGCGATTGTTGTTCAAACTGACCGATGCCAAAGTGTTCAAATGATTTTCCGGATGATGATTCCGGAAATACGCTTTGATGCGCAGCGGCTGGTTAATTTCCACCAACCGGTTGACAACCGTAACGCTGTCGATGGAAATATTTTCTGCATTGGGGTGGGGGATATTCAATAAAAATGGCTGGATTTCGGCATTCTCCGGTTGCCCGAACAGCTCCGTCAGGTTGCGGGCATCGATGCCGCTTTGCTGAAAATCGCTGATCACATACAGCTCTTTTGTGGCGAAAACAGATTGATCGAGCAGCGAAATTGCCTGTGAAATGGCGCTGTTCAAATCGGTTTTCAGATAATTGGGTTGCAATTTCTGGATCGAACGCTCCCAAACGCCGCTCTCGAACGGCTCCTGTTTGATCAGCGTTGCGGCTGGTGCGGTTGATTGGATCACCGTGATCCGGTCACCGGCCCGGAAAGCATCCTGCAAGCTGTTGAACCGGGTGCGAAGCTCGTCCAGCAATGTGCCGCTCAACCGTGCTTCGCTGAGACTCATGCTGTTATCCAGCACAATTACCGCCTCGATATTGCTGCGCTCGCTGAGCAATCCGCCGCTGCCGCTTTGCAACGTGGGGCGGGCAAACGCCAGCACCAGCAACAAAATAATTGCCGTGCGAATGAGCAACAACAGCAACTGCCGGATGCGCAAATTGCGCATTTGCTTTTTTTCCATTTGTTTTAAAAACTGGATGGTGCTGAACGGGATCCGTTTGATTTTCCGGCGATTCAACAGATGGATCAGCAACGGAATGGCTGCGGCTGCCAGCGCATACAAAATCAGGGGATTTAAAAAACTCAGGCGATACTCCTTTGCAGTTGTGCGTTTCCGGCGGAAAATATACGAAAATCGAACCGGCTTCGCATCCTTTTTCCAACGGAATAACCTATTGTTTTGTTATCCTTTACGATCGAGCCCAAACGGAAGTTCACGGATAATTGCCAATTGGTTTTTTTTCGTGAATCTGACGGTTTTTTTGGTTATAATTATTTTTCGTTAGTGGCAAAAAACAGGAGAATTGTTGTGAAAATAGGGATCAGAAACGGATTTGGAATGTCGATTGCGCTGTTGGCAGCAGCGTTTTTTTTCGTAAATGCGAACGCACAACCCTCTTTGGAAATTTACCGGAAAGTGGCGATTTCAATCAATAATAGCGCGGATTTTTCGGTGCTTTCCGGCGACGGATTGATTTTTGACCACATTCACTCGAAACGCAACATATCGGGCGGTTGGGAAATTGAAGCGATACTCAATCCGCAGGAATTTGAAATTCTGCAAAACAGCGGATTGAATTACACGGTTTTGGTCGGCGATATGGCCGCGGAAATTCGCAATCGCGAGCCGCTCAGCGCGGCGGAAAAACAGCGCATCCGTTCGGAAAGCGGCATTCAGGGATTCGGTTTCGGCAGCATGGGCGGATTTTACACATACGCGGAAGTTGTCGCGGAGCTCGATTCCATGCGGTTGAATTATCCCAATTTGGTTGGTGAAAAATTTTCCATCGGACAAACAATTGAAGGGCGCGATATCTGGGCAATCAAAATTTCCGATAATCCAGATATCGACGAAGCAGAGCCGGAAGTTTTATACGACGCACTGCACCACGCCCGCGAACCGCAGGGCATGATGACGCTTTTCTATTTTATGTATCACTTGCTCGAAAATTACGATGTCAATCCGGAAATTGGCTATTTGGTGAATAACCGCGAACTGTTTTTTATCCCGGTGATGAACCCGGATGGCTATGTGTACAACCAAACCACGAATCCCAACGGTGGTGGATTTTGGCGAAAAAATCGCCGGAACAACGGCAGCAGTTTTGGCGTCGATTTGAATCGGAATTACGGCTACGAATGGGGATACGATAACGATGGCTCCAGCCCAAATCCCGGCAGCGACAGCTATCGCGGCACCGCGCCGTTTTCCGAACCGGAAACGCAGGCATATCGCGATTTTGTGCTCTCGCGGGATATCCGGCTCGATTTATCGTATCACACGTACAGCAACGTGCTGATTTATCCCTTTGGCTACAAAGAGCGTTTTCTCACCCCGGATTCGCTGTTATTTATCGAATACGGCAAAGAAATGACCCGGGTAAATAACTATTCCTTCGGCACCGTTTTTGAAACACTCGGTTATGTGGCAAACGGCGGCACGTTCGATTGGCTGTACGGCGAGCAAGCCTTGAAGGGTAAAATGATCAGTTTTAGCCCGGAAGTGGGCAGCAGTCTGGATGGCTTTTGGCCAAGCCAATCGCGGATTTATCCGTTGGCGATCGAAAATTTGTCTGCAAATATGTTTTTGGCGTGGATGGGCGGCAGTTTTGTGATGCCCAAAAATGCGACTGTCAGCGAAGTGGAATCCGGCGATGGCTTTTTTGAACGCGGCGAGGAAATCGCGATTGTCATCGGATTGCAGAACGCCGGATTAGACAGCAGCGCCGAGATCAGTTATCAAATTGAACCGGCAGACGAATTTTTGCAGATAATTTCCGGTGGCAGCGGTTCCGTAACCGGATTAGGTGCCCGTTCTGTGGCTGCATCGGACACGGTTTTTGCCCAAATTAATCCCGAAACGCCGCCGGGTTACACGCCGCAACTGGCTGTTTCGATCACGGAAAACGGATTGACGCGAACGGATACGCTGCGAAATATGTTCAACGTCGGTGTGCCGATTGCCCTGTTCAGCAACAGCGCGGAAGATGGCTTGCTCGGCTGGAATCCCGGCAACTGGGGATTGACCGGCAACACTTACGTTAGCCCGCTGAACAGCTTTACAGATAGCCCCTCCGGATCATATCCTTCGAATGTAAATAATGCGTTTACGTTACAGTTTCCCATCAATTTGTCCGGTGTAACTTCAGCATTTTTAGAATATTACACAAAATGGGATATCGAACCCGGATACGATTTTGCACAAGTCAAAATTTCCACAAACGGCACCAGTTGGCAGCCGCTCAGCGCACCGAATATGGTCCCCGGCAGCGGTGATGGCGTTCAGACTACCGGTGAACCGGGCTATCATTCTGTTCAAAGTCAGTGGATAAAAGAGTCGATCGACATCAGTGATTATGCCGGCGAAAGCTCCGTTTATTTGCGATTTGTGATCGAAAGCGACGGTTTTGTGGAAGGCGACGGCTGGTATCTCGATGATATTCAGGTGCTCAGCTACACCACGACTGTCGGCGTTGAGCAAGTTGATGAAACAGCGCCAAACGCATTTTCGCTGGATGCCAATTATCCAAATCCGTTCAACCCGGAAACCGCGATTCAGTACGCTGTGGCAACGCCATCGCAGGTGAAGCTAACGGTATACAACATGCTCGGCGAGCGAGTTGCGACATTGCTGGACGAACGCCAATCGTCGGGAACATACGTTGTGAATTGGAATGCCGGACAGTTTGCCAGCGGTGTGTATCTGGTTCGCATGCAGGCGGGTGCGTTCGCCAAATCGATCAAAATTGTGTTGAATAAATAAAGTATTTTAGCCACGGAGCCAGAGCAAAAAAATCAACCAAATTACACCTCGTTCCAGGCTCCAGCCTGGAACGCCTTTTTTAATAAAATGTGATTTTGTGGCAAAAAATCAACAATTAGTAAACATAAAATTGTTACCCCAAACAGGACTTCCCGGCGCGAATTGATCATTCTCAACACCCTTTTTCCGGTTTTTGCAGTGATTGGATTGGGCGTTTTGCTGAAACGCTACCAACTGACATCGGAAGCATTTCTGAAAACGGCTGACCGGCTGGTTTATTTTATTTTTTATCCGGCGCTGTTGTTTTGGAAAATTGGTGGTGCAACGGAAGTGGTTAACCCGGCGCTGTCAATTGCGGCGCTGATTACGGTGTTGGTGATGTTTGCCATCAGCGCAATCGCTATCAAAATATTCGGGATAACTGCGTTTCAGGCGGGTTCGTTTTCGCAAAGCTGCTACCGGTTCAATTCGTATGTGGGAATGGCGGTGGTTTTCAACGCCATCGGCGAAAGCGGCATGCGCGAACTCGGCATTTTGATTGGTGTAGTGATTCCGGTGGTCAACGTTTTTGCGGTTGCCACGCTCATTTGGTTTAATGGGCAATCGATCAGTCACGCCAAACGGCTGCAATTTACCATTCAGGCGGTCATCACCAACCCGTTGATTCTCAGCTGTATTGCCGGTTTTGGCTATTCGCGAATGGCGAACGGTTTTCCGGAATTTCTGGATAACACGCTGCAAATGATGGCGACAATTTCCCTGCCGCTTGCGCTGATTTCCATCGGCGGTGCACTGTCTTTCGATAGCATTCGCCAATACACGCGCATTTCCGCAGTCGCAACGGTGATCAAATTATTGATTTTTCCGGTGATCGGTTTTTACGCGTTGCAGTGGTTTCACATCACCGGCGAGGCATTCAAAGTCGGGATGATTTTTTTCGCACTGCCCACATCAACGGCTATTTATGTGCTGTCCTCGCAGCTCAACAGCGATACGCAACTGGCTTCCGCCGCAATTGTGCTATCGACAATTATTTCCTTTTTTTCCCTCTCGATTGTTTTGCTAATGTGATGCGCATCCCGTAATTTCTCATGAAATCAAATACGAAACGGAGATCAAAATGATCAGAAATACAGTGCTGGTTTTTTTGCTGATGTTTATGGCAATACATCATTTAAATTATGCGATTGCACAGGATGGTTCGCCAAAATCCAATGTTGAAACCGCCGATATCCGCGCTGCGGAAAAGCTGATCGGGCTGAAGCTAACCGAAGCTGAACGCGATTCGATGCTCGACGGCATTCGCGAAAATGCCGACAAATATGAGGATATCCGCAGTGTGAATCTGTCGAACAGCGTGTGGCCGGCGATGATGTTCAACCCGATTCCCGTCGGTAAATCGTTCGATAGCGAGCAAATTCCATTTCAAATTGATCGCCCGGAAAATGTGCGGCGTCCGGCAAATCTGGAAGATGTCGCATTTTGGTCAATTCCCGAATTGGCGGAGATGATTCGCACCCGGCAAGTCACATCGCTGGAACTCACCCAAATGTATCTCGCGCGATTGAAAAAATATGGTCCGAAGCTCGAATGCGTGATCACACTGACCGAAAATTTGGCGCTGGCGCAGGCAAAACGTGCAGATGCGGAAATCGCCGAAGGCAACTATCGCGGGATGCTGCATGGCATCCCGTATGGCGCAAAAGATTTGCTGGCGGTAAAAGGCTACAAAACCACCTGGGGCGCGATGCCGTTCAAAGATCAGGAATTTGATACGGATGCCACGGTTATTCAAAAATTGGAAGCCGCCGGTGCGGTGCTCGTCGCGAAACTGACGATGGGCGCTTTGGCGTGGGGCGATGTCTGGTTTGGCGGGAAAACCCGCAATCCGTGGAATATTGAGCAGGGCAGCAGCGGTTCCTCTGCCGGCTCCGGCTCGGCAACCAGCGCTGGCTTGGTGGCGTTCGCTATCGGGACGGAAACGTGGGGCAGCATTGTGAGTCCCGCGTCCCGCAACCGAATATCCGGTTTGCGTCCGACCTACGGACGAGTGAGCCGCACCGGCGCAATGGCGCTCAGTTGGTCGATGGACAAAATTGGCCCGCTGTGCCGCAGTACAGAGGATTGCGCGATCGTTTTCAACGCAATTCTGGGACCGGACGGGCAGGACCAAACGCTGCATGATTTGCCGTTCAATTATCGTTCGGATTTCGATGTCAGACAGCTCCGGCTCGGCTATCTGAAAAGCGAATTTGAAAATGCTGATTCCGTCAGCCAGCCATTTTTGCAAGCTGCGCTGGATAATTTTTCAGAAATGGGTTACGAATTGATTCCGATCGAATTGCCGGATTTACCCGTCTGGGATTTGTCGATCATCCTCGGCGCGGAGGCTGCCGCCGCATTCGATGCGCTCACGCGTTCCAACGATGACGATCTGCTGGTTCGTCAAATCAAAAACGCCTGGCCGAACGAATTCCGCACATCGCGATTTATTCCGGCGGTGGAATATATCAACGCCAACCGCATCCGCTATTTGTGGATTCAGGAAATGGCCGCGTTGTTCGAGACGGTTGATGCATATATTTCACCCAGTTTTGGCGAAAATTTGCTGATTACCAATCTGACCGGCCATCCCTGCGTTGTGGTGCCGAACGGCGCGGCAGAGCAGAGCATCAGCTTTACCGGCAATTTGTTCGACGAAGCGACGATTCTGGCGCTCGCGAAACAATATCAGCAGGCAACGGGTTTTCACAAGTTGCATCCGGATTTATCCGGGTTAGGTGAATAACATCGCAGAAATTTTGAAAAAAATTACAATTGGAAACTATTGATCTACTTCATAAGCCCCGACGTTTGCTGTTATAAATTTACTCCGTATTTAATGTCGTAAATGAAAGCTACGTTGGGGTTTAGGGGTAAACCCTCCGTTTACTTTCATGGTAACATAAGGTATTGTTTTTAAGCAATTTGAACAGTTGGTTCGATGGAGTAACTTTTTCTCCGGATGATATTTTTATAAATAATACTAATTCACTATGGAGGGTTTATCATGTCCCAAACGACATCCCAAAAATTGCAGGCGATTCTCAAAAATTTTCAATCCAGCACGCCGGATATCGAAGGTGTAGCTGTTGCAAGTGACGACGGATTGGTGATCGCGTCCCGTTTACCGGAAGATGTTGAAGAAGATCGCGTTGGTGCAATGAGTGCGGCAATTTTGTCGCTCGGCGAACGCAGCTCAGACGAGCTTAATCGCGGCGATGTAAAGCAAGTGCTCGTCAAAGGCGAAAACGGATATGTGGTGTTGATGAACGTTGGCAGCGAATCTGTGCTCATCACCATGACCACCGAAAACGTAAAACTGGGGCTATTGTTTCTGGAACTGAAACGTGCCGCAGAAGAATTGCGCAAAGCGCTGTAATGGTTGAACCGGTATTTCCGGAGGCAACCCGCAAATCGCGTTGCCTCCTTTTCTTTTGCTAAACGAACGATCACCCGATCCGCGAGGACACATGTTTGAAATTTTGAAAACGCTGGTGAAAACCACCGGCTTATCCAAACGCGATTTTACAGTGCTCACAGAAGCCGCCACCACGCTCGAAGTTTGGGGTCCGGAAGTCGCGGATATTTTTTACGACAGCATTTTGGCGCATCAACCGACCGCAAATCTCATTCAACCGGAAGAAAAAGAACGACACAGAGAACAATTGCTCAACTGGTATTGTCAACTGTTTACGGATGATTTCAGCAAAACATTCTGGCGGGCGCAATGGCTGGTTGGGCTGGTGCATGTCAAACGGAATATTCCCATCCACACCGTGATTGCCGGAATGAGCCGCATCCAACTGTATTTTTTGGCCAAATGTTTGCACGAATTTGAGCCGGATTACGCCCGTATTGTATACGGCGCATTCAAAAGACTCACAGATGTGGTTACCGGATTATTTGTCGAAGGATTTTTTGAAACCTATTTTGAAGCTTTCCGCAAAACCTCAGGAATCAAACAAAAAGTGATTCACAATATGGTGCAAATGGAGCTGAATAAATTGATTGAACACGACAGGCAGCAGCTCCAACAATTGTTCAAAAAGGAACAGACCGGTAACTAAACCGGAAAAGTTGTACCAGTACGAATGAAACGAAATAAAATGAACAAAATAGCAACCTTTCAAAGCCGGTTAGAAAAAGAATTAAAAACGCTGATGACCGAAGGTAACCTGCTCGGCGCGGCATTAATGGACCAAACCGGATTACTGATTGCCGCCAGTGGCGATACCGAATTCATGCAAACCGCCGAACTGAGCGCCTGGCTGAGCATGTTGGCGCAGGATCGATTGCAGGGTTTGCGCATCGATGAAACGACATTTGTCATCGAAAACCGGCTGCGGCTGGTGAACCGGTTGTTTGGCATCGGGCAGCGGCGGTTTGTGATGTTGCTGATGTTGCGCCCGGATCAGCCGTATCACTACCTTTCCGATCGCGCAATTACAACGATGAGCGAATTGTTAACGCAACGTTATCCAAAAAAACTACTCTAAATCGAGGGAAATCAAATGGATGCAGTTCTGGAAAATCTGATCAAACTGACCGGCGTTGTCCCCCGCGATTTTGATACGCTCAACGAGGTTGCGCCGCAAATTGAGGTGTGGGAACCGGCTATCGTGAAAATATTTTACGACACGCTGTATTCGCATTCGGCAACAAACGCCATTTTTAAATCGGACGAAAGACCGGATCGCGAAGCGACGTTCAGCAATTGGTATCGCCAATTAATTCATGCCAAATACGATCCGATGTTTTGGAAACACCAATGGTTTGTGGGACTGATTCACATCAAAAGGGAAGTTCGCAACCACATGATGCTCGGGATGATCAGCCGGGTGCAAACGTTTTTTCTGGCGCAATGCATGAACGAATTTCAGGGTGTGCAGGCGTTGAAAGTTTACGGCGCTTTCAAACGGATTACCGATGTCATCGCCGGGCTAATTGCGGAAGGCTATTTCGAAAAGTATCTGGAAGCGATGGAAAAAATGTCCGGCATAAAAACCAAAGTTGTGGAACGAATGGTGAAATTGGAAATCGACACGATGATCAAAGAATTTCGTGCAAACTCATAAAAAATAATCTGTTGCCCGGAAATTTCCGGGCTTTTTTCTGCAACTTTTTTTACCGCAGCACCATTTCTCCGTCAAATAATTCAATATTCGTGTACGGCAAATCGTTGATATCAAATTTGCCGGTGGTTTGTTTGCGAACAAACGGCAACGCCAGCAAATCGCTGATCTGGTAAGTCACTTTACCAACGGTGAGGGTTGCATCTTTGCTGATGGTCAGCATATTTTCCGAGATTACCGGAATGCCGGCGCATTTCAAATAAATTTCCGATTGATCGCTGCCCACCATTTTTTCCAGAAACGATTCCAGCGTTTGCAATCGTTTTGGCAATTTTTGCCAGGGAATCTGGCTGTAATTGAGCACGGTTTCCACAGAAACGCCTTCCGGCGTAATGGTACTGCGAATGGCGTTGATGTAATCTGTTTCATTCGGCGGCAGGTTCTGATGGGCAAACGTTTTGGCCATTGCGCTGAGCATTTCATCGCTGATGCGGAATCCGTCTGCCCGGCGATCGGTTTCGTCGAGTTTTTTGACCAATTGCCGAACATCGGCGCGATTCAGTTTTTTGGCCGGTTGTTGCCGGATTTCGTTCAAGGCTGCGGGCGGTTCAAATTGTTTCGCGAGCGAATCGATCACGGCAACTTCTGCTGTCCGCTGCTGTTCCTGCCGGTACCAATCCGGCAAATAATTGAACCTGCTCAGATAAACAAATAATCCAACCACCACCACAATCATCACAAATAACAACAGCCACCACCAGCTTTTGCGTTTTCCGGCATCTTTTTTACTGAATTTCATTCGCTATCATCCTGATCTTTTTGATTTTGAATCGCACAGGCAATGTTTTACATTTATCGCACCGATTTCCATTTTCATTACTGCGGAGTTAAAAATATGTTCTCACCTGCGTTTTTTCGAACCCTTTTTACAATTTTCGGAGTCATTTTTATGATGAATACCGCGTTTGGAAAATATCAGCACCTCGGCAATTTGCAATCGTTTCAGCGCACAGAAAACGGCATCGAATTGATATGCGAAGGTGATGTAAAAGTAATCTTAACGTTCTATAAATCGAACATGTTCCGCGTTACGCTGGAGCATCCCGGATATCCGAACGACTTGCTCACATCGCCGCTGGTTGACCGGATGTGGGAACCGGTTGCCCTCCAATTTCAGGAGGAAGATATACATTTAAGGCTCGATACCAAAGATTTGAGTGTTTTGATTCACAAAATGCCCTGCCGTATTTCTGTGCTGGATGCGCGCGGCAATGTGATCAACCGGGACGATCCCGGAATGGGTATCGGTTGGGATGGAAATGAGGTGCGCAACTGGAAATCGCTCGGCAACAACGAACGCTTTTTCGGGCTCGGCGAGAAAACCGGGAATGTCGATAAATATCGCCGCGAATGGGTCATGTGGAACAGCGACACACCCGCATATAATGATAAAACTGATCCGGTTTACCAGAGCATCCCATTTTTTGTGGGGCTGCACAATCAGCAGGCTTACGGGATTTATTTCAACAACAGCTACCGGACAGTGTTTAATTTTGGCGCCGGCAACGAACGCTATTCATCGTTTTCCGCGGATGGCGGCCCGCTGGATTATTTTTTCATCTACGGACCGCAAATCAGCTCGGTAGTTACCACTTATTCCGAACTGACCGGGCGGACTTTTTTACCGCCGTTGTGGTCACTCGGTTATCAGCAGTGTCGCTGGAGCTATTATCCCGAAAGCGAAGTGCTGAACCTCGCAAAAACTTTCCGCGAGAAGCAAATTCCTGCCGATGTTATTTATCTCGATATTCATTACATGGACGGATATCGCGTATTTACGTGGGATAAGCAGCGATTCCGCAATCCGGTAAACATGCTCAACATTTTGCAGGATATGGGATTCAAAGTAATTCCCATCATCGATCCGGGTGTGAAACAGGATGAAAATTACCGCGTTGCGCAGGAAGGGCTTGCCGGCGATCATTTTGTTAAATACCCCGATGGTGAAGTTTATGTCGGCGAAGTGTGGCCGTCGTACGCATTTTTCCCCGATTTCAGTCGCCCGCAAACGCGGGATTGGTGGGGCAGCCATTTGGCAACGATGCTCGATTCCGGCATCGACGGATTCTGGAACGATATGAACGAACCGGCGGTTTGGGGACAGGCGTTTCCCACCGAAGTGCTCGCGGAAGATGGCGGAAAATTCAGCAGTTTCAAAAAAATGCACAATTTATACGGCTTCCAAATGGCGCAGGCAACGTTTGACGCTTTCCGGAAATATCGCCCGAACCAGCGCCCGTTTATCGTTACGCGGGCGGGTTTTGCCGGGGAGCAGCGCATCACTTCCGTTTGGCTCGGCGATAATTCGTCCACATGGGCGGATCTGGAATTGGGCATTCGCATGATGTTGGGAATGGGGCTTTCCGGCGTGCCGTTTACGGGCACGGATGTCGGTGGATTTATCGGCACGCCCACACCGGAATTGTATGCCCGCTGGATTCAGGTTGGCGCGATGTCGCCGTTTTTCCGCACACACACGGTGGAAAACAGTTCGTCGCAGGAACCGTGGTCGTTCGGCGAAACGGTGGAGGGCATCAGCAAAAAATTTATCGAAAAACGCTACCGGATGTTGCCCTATTTTTACTCGCTGATGTGGGAAGCCAGCGAATCCGGCACGCCGCTGCTGCGCCCGTTGTTCTGGCATTTTCAGGATGACGAATCAGTTTATCAAACCGAATTCCAGCACCAGTTTCTGCTCGGCGAAAACCTGCTGGTTGCGCCCGTCACCCGCGATGGCGAACGGCTCAAAAAAGTGTATCTGCCGGAAGGCGATTGGTTAAATCTAAAAGACGAAACCATTTACAGCGGTGGCAAAACGATAATTGTGGAAGCACCGCTGGATGAATTGCCGATGTTTTTGCGCAGCGGCGGGATTCTTCCCGAGCAGCCGGTTCGTCAGCACACCGGTGCGGATGCGCCAAACGAGCTGTCGCTGGACGTGTTTTCTGCTAACGATTACGGCAGTTTTTTGCTCTATGAGGATGATGGCGAAAGTATGGCTTATCAAAATGATGCCTACCGGCTCACCCAATTCGAAATCAATGTTACCAAAGATCACAGCCTGTTTTCGCGGAATGTGCTCAACAGCGGATTCGGCGCAGCCGGACGCGAACTGAGCGTAAAATTCCACGGCATTGCTGCAGCACCGGCGCAGGTTTCGCTCAATAAAAATCATCTGCATTTGCTGAACAGCAGCAGCGAATCCGGCACCGGCTATTTTTTTGACGCGGAAAAACGGGTGCTGACCGTCAAATTTATCGAATCTGAAACGGCACAAACCATTACGATCCGATGACTTTTGAAATTTTAAAAGAAGTTCGCTGGGGCATCATCGGTTGCGGTAATGTGACCGAAGTGAAAAGCGGTCCGGCGTTTAACAAAATTCCCGGCTCATCGCTGGTTGCGGTGATGCGCCGCGATGCCCAAAAAGCAGCGGACTACGCCCGTCGCCACCACGTGCCGCGCTGGTTTTCGGATGCGGACCAACTGATCAACGATCCCGAAGTGAACGCGATTTATATCGCCACACCGCCGTCGTCGCACAAAGAATACACCGTTGCTGCAGCAATCGCCGGGAAAGCGGTTTATGTGGAAAAACCGATGGCGCACAACGCAAAAGATTGTCTGCAAATGCGCAAAGTCTGCATCGAAAATAACGTACCGCTGTTTGTCGCGTATTATCGCCGGGCGCAGCCGCGATTTCTGAAAATCAAATCGCTGCTCGATAGTGGCGCAATCGGCGAACCGCGTGCGGTGACGATCACGCTGTTTCGCAGACCGGTTGAATCGGATATCGCCGCAGATAATTGGCGGGTGGACCCGGAAATTGCCGGTGGCGGCTATTTCGTCGATCTCGCATCGCACACGATCGATTTGCTGCAATATTTGTTGGGCGACATCCGTTGGGTGAGCGGCATTTCCGGCAGGCAAATGGGGCGTTATCCGGCGGAGGACGCCGTTTGTGCAGCGTTCTGCATCGGCAAAAATGTGCAGGCAACCGGCATCTGGAATTTCAACACATTCACGGAAGTTGATCGCAACGAAATTGTCGGCAGCAACGGAAAAATTACCTTCGCCACGTTTTTGGATGAACCGGTTATCCTCGAAACGAACGACGGCGTTCAACGATTTGAAATCCCGCAACCCCAACACGTTCAGCAACCGTTGATCGAAACGATCGTGGCGGAATTGATGGGAAAAGGTAAATGCCCGAGCACCGGCGAAACCGCAGAGAATACCAATTCTGTGATGGAAATTATTCTGAAAAGCGTTAAAAGATAGCCCGTTGCGCCGGAAAAATATTCGCTAATTGTGTTGCCAACCCCACTCTTTGATTTGTAGATTTTATCACAAGTGATTTGAAAATGGAAAAGCAGAGGAAATAGAATGCCCGTTGATCAATCAAATAAAGTGATTTTTGCGCCGGAATATCGCCGTTACGATCGCAAATCGTTACTGCCGGTATTTGCGCCGAAAGACATCGTGATGATCGGTGTTGAGGATAAGGCAAACAACCTCGGCCGGATGGCGCTGTGGAACCTGATTCGCCAGCCGTTCGGCGGCACTGTGTCGCCGGTAAATCCCAAAATCCGCAGCGTTTTGGGCATCAAAACTTATCCGGGCATTTCCGCGATTGACCACAATGTGGATCTGGCAATTATCGCAAATCCGGCAGCAGAAGTGCCGGACGTTATCGACGAATGCGTTGCCAAAGGTGTAAAAGGTGCCATTATTGTTTCGTCCGGTTTTTGCGAAACCGGTGATACCGGATTGTTGCTGGAAGCCGAAGTTGTGCAGCGTGCCCGCGCCGGAAATATGCGCATTTTGGGACCCAACTGCGCCGGTTTCATGATGCCGCACATCGGGTTGAACGCGTCCATTTACCGGATGATGGCGGAAAAAGGAAATGTCGGATTTGTCAGCCAGAGCAACTCGGTTTCCGCCGCAATTCTCGATTGGAGCTCCCGCGAAAAAGTCGGTTTCAGCACCTTTATTTCATTGGGAAATATGGCGGATATCGATTGGAGCGATATCATTTATTACCTCGGCGATCATCCCCAAACCCAAAGCATTGTCATGTATGTGCAATCGATCCGCGATGCACGATCGTTCCTTTCCGCAGCGCGGGAAGTTGCATTTTCCAAACCGATTATTCTGCTCAAAAGCGGGCAGAACGATACCCGAAAACAACGATTTACCGATACGCCACACGAGCTGATCCGGCAGGAGCAGGTGATGGAAGCGGCGTTCCGGCGGAGCGGTATTTTGCCGGTGAAATCGCTGGTGGATTTGTTCGCGATGTCCGAAGTGCTGTCCAAACAACCGGCGGCGCGCGGCAAAAAACTGACCATCGTTACCAACGCGGGCGGCGCCAGCATTCAGGCGCGGAGCCGGTTGCGCGAAGGTGGCGGAAAAATGGCTACATTCAGCGATGAAACTGTTGCCCAGCTCAAAAATGTGTTGCCGAAGGACTGGATTCCCGAAAACCCTGTTCACGTGCTGCGCGATGCCGATGCGGATCGTTTTGCGAAAACGCTGGAAGTGCTCGCCAAAAGCAACGAAACCGACGGTATTTTGGTAATTTTAGTGGCGCAAGCCAACGGCGATCCCACCGAAATCGCCAAAAAATTGACCGCGTTTGCCAAAATCAACAAACCGTTGCTCGCCAGTTGGATGGGCGGTGATGAAGTTGCCGAAGGCAAATCGATCCTCAACAACGCCAATATCCCGACATTTCCGTTCCCGGAAACGGCGGCAACCATTTTCAATTATTTGTGGAAACGCACCTATAATTTACGCGGATTGTTCGAAACCCCGGCAATCACCGGCAGCGAGGACAAAACAACCGGCGCCCGGGTCGAAATTAATGTGATGATCGATGAGCTGCGCGAAAACGGCGTAACGGAACTGAACGCGGAACAGGTGAAACAAGTGTTCGGCGCGTTCGAAATTCCCATCGGCGGGAAGCCTGTTGCAGATGCCTATCAGTTGCGAATGGGCAGTTTTACCGATGGCTTGTTCGGTCCGGTGCTGTATTGCGGCACGGGCGGAAAAATGGGCAAAGTGGTCGGCGATTACGCCGTTGCGCTGCCGCCACTGAACACCACGCTGGCGCGCCGGATGTTGGAACAAGCCCGTATTTTCCCCGCAATTCTGGAGGCTGAACCGTCGTTCAACGGCAATCTGGCCGCGCTGGAAGAATTATTGGTGAAATTCAGCCGGCTGGTCATCGGGTTGCGATGGATTAAGGAAATTATCATCGATCCGTTGGATATGAGCACCGATGCGTTGCGGATTGGCAACGTTTCCGTGACGCTGTATTACCCGGAAATTCTGCCCGAACAACTGCCGCGTCCGGCGATTCGTCCGTATCCGGCGCAATACATCCGGCAGGGTGAACTGCGCGACGGCACGCCGTACACGCTCCGTCCCATCCGTCCGGAGGATGAACCGCTGATGGTTCGATTTCACGAACGGCTTTCCGATCGCAGCGTTTACATGCGTTATTTTTATCCGATCAATTTTGAAAAACGGGTTTCGCACGACCGGTTGGCCCGAATCTGTTTTATCGATTACGACCGCGAAATGGTGCTGGTTGCTGAAAAGAAAGATCCCGAAACCGGCGAAGGCGAAATAATGGCCGTCGGTCGATTGAACAAACTGCGCGGCGTCAACGAAGCCGAATATGCCGTAACCATCGATGATGAACATCAGCGCCACGGGCTCGGCACAAAAATATTGGCGACGCTGGTTGAAATCGGGCGACAGGAAGGCATCGATAAAATTATCGCAGATATTTTACCGGAGAATCGCGGCATGCAGCGCGCCGGCGAAAAAATTGGTTTCAAACACTATTTCGATCACGACGAACAGGTGGTCAAAGCCGTTCTCGATTTGCGAAACGAACAATAATTTCTACCGATTCGGCTGGCAGTCAGCCAGCCGTTTTGCTATTGGAATTGTGGAAAATCGCCATCAATTTTTAACACCGCTGAAATCTCCCTGTTACATTTTTATCCCTATTTTTGGTTAGTCTCTGATTACCGGATACGGTTTTTTGGTATGTGAGATACCAATCTTCCCAACGATTTTTTAGTATTCGCCAAATCTATTTTAAAAGGATTTTATATGCAGAAAAGGGATATTTTTGCAGACGCCGGTCTGTTGGATCGATTGTCGATTTTCACATTTTTGTGGGCATCGCAGGCGATGGTGCATCAGCAATATTTCAAATATTGGATCGAAAATGGGGAAATTCTTGGCGCAGTTGTCACGGTTTTCGCATTCGCCACATTTCTGCGACCGACATCGCTGGTGCTGTTGTGTGGATTGCTAATTTCAAGCATGACAGCCACTTACGTCCACAAAATGCCCAACGTGCCCAACCATATTTTTTTGGAAGCGGTGATGCATCTGATCATCCTGTTGGCCATTGTTCGGACAGTTGTCGTCAACCGAAAATCGCTGCGGATCAGCCCAAAAAATTGGGAGCAATTCGGCATTGTTCAACCCGAACAGCGGGAAAAGCTGTTCGCAAGCTTCGCGCCGATTCTGACGACGTTGCTGCTGATTGTTTACTTTTTTGCAACCCTCCACAAAATCAACAGCGATTTTTTGAATGCGCAGGTCAGTTGCGGTGCGCAATTTTATCTGGAAGACCTGGTGGACAGATTCCCGTTTTTGCCGACAGCCGAGTGGGCGCAAAATGCCGCAATTTGGGGAACGCTAATCATGGAAGGCGGACTGTTTTTAACGCTTGCGATAAAACGGCTGCGACCGATTGGCTTTTTTATCGGATTACCGATGCACTTGATTTTCGGGATTGTGGGACACCACACGTTTTCGGCGTTTGCCTTCGCGCTGTATTTCCTGTTTCTCAGCGAAGATTTTACGGCATTTGTGTTCCGGTTGCGGGATAAATTGAAACGTCGATTTCAGATTTCAGATATCGCAACATCGTTTTTCCGGTTGCGTTTGGCTGCGGCCGCATTCTGCATGGTTTTAACATTACGCGCCATTGCCGGCTATTATTTTTCCGGCATTCCGGGATTAAAAGCCGGTTACACCATCGAAAAAGCGATCTGGTTTTTATGGGCAACAGTGTTAATGTTGGTTGCTTTTTACGTTGTGATTGACAAAATAAAATCGCATGGTTTGCACCGGGAGACCGTTGTAAGTTTCCAACCGCCGTTGTTTATGTGGGTTTTTGTTGTGCTGGTCGGCATTAACGGCATGCTGCCGTATCTCGGTTTAAAAACGATTCCCTGTTTTTCGATGTATAGCAATTTGCGAACAGAAGGCGAAAACCCGAACCATTTGTTCATGCCGACAATGCTGAAAATATTCAACGAAACCGATGATCTGGTAGAAATTCACTACGCCGATATCCAGCGTTTTTCGGTTTATACAGAAAAAGAATTGTATTTGCCGTATGTGGAATTCCGTCGAAGGGTGTTTGATGCAACAGAAGATTTTACGATGTTGTATTCGCGCAACGGTAACCCGCATTATCTCCAGCGCATCAACGGCGTGTTGGAGGGTGATGAAATTCCCGAACCGCTCTCGCCCGTTTATTCCAAATTTGTTTACTTCCGGCCGGTCAACAAAAAACCGTTAATGGATTGCC
Source organism: Calditrichia bacterium (assembly GCA_020634975.1). Lineage (NCBI taxonomy): Bacteria > Pseudomonadati > Calditrichota > Calditrichia > Calditrichia bacterium. Next base: position 29,360 of record JACKAQ010000006.1, read on the forward strand.
GGCATTAGCGTTGATATTTGTTTTCCGCAATCTGTTTCTTCAGCACTGTTGCTGCCATGGCGTATCCGCCATCGGCGCTGTCTACAAAATGAAAGTGATCGTTGCGATAATCCGATACGACGCAAGTGACCAACGCTTTTTGTGCCGTGTGGATGCCGTAAAATAAGCGTTTGCGTTGATAATTTTTGTCCAGAAAAGCCATCATCTGCAGGCGTTGGCTGGCGGTGCCGGAAATCACCATCCGCAATAAATTGTCAAATTTCCGGAAATCGGAGTTGGCAATCAGGGTGGATTTGTAGTCTTTCCAATTGGATGTTCGGGTATTAATTCCCATTGCCATCAGCACTTTCCCGAACCGGTTTTTCCACGGTAAATTGCGAATATAGCTTTTTCGGTCGCGATCTTCTGAAAACATTGTCCGGATGCGGATTTCATCATGCAATTGTTTGCGCCGGGTTTTCAACCGGAGATTGGTGAGATGCAGCGGCCGGTAATGCTCTTCGCTGCCGTAAATGCGGCTGATCGCGTTGAGTACGTCTGTGTAAACGGAATTTTTAAGCCCGACAGAGTCGCCGCATGCCTGAACCAAAATGGAAACAATTTCCTCGTGCGGGCTTGGCACATCCTGCCATCGGCACTCAAAACCGGTGAAATCCGCCAGCGGCGCTGCGTCGTTTACGCGCAAAGTGAACCGTTGCAACACATCCGATTTTACCAATTTTTCCGCAAGCACCAGCCCGTTACCCTGAAACATTGCCTGCACGCAATGATCGGAAATCCGGTATTTGCCCAACAACACCTGTTCACCGAGCTCATAAATTTCACCGACCGGCACAATGCCGATCCGTAAATTTAGATCAAATTCGGTTGCAGCCATCAATTTGGTGCCGACCAACGCTTCTTTCACTTTTTCGATATTTTTTGGGGGGATGCACAAAACTGCACCATCGCCGCCAAAAGCATAGGGAATTTCCACTGGCTTTAGCGCGTTAATCACCGAAATTATCGATGCAACACCAATAGAATTTACCTGGCGATAATGACCTTTTTGAATGGCGACGGTGGAATTCTCGATGTCCGAAACCACAATGTGCCAATTTTCGGGAACGGGGGAATAATATTCGGCACGACACAAATCTTCAAAATTGTGAAAAGCAGGCAATTTGGCATAAAATTGTTCGGTGGCGCTTTCCTGCTGCACAAATTCAATGGTTGCGTCTGCATTCATCATCACTTCCCGGTGAGCGTTTCCCGATGTTGACACACCCGCCCTGCCAAATCCGGCGCTGCGGGTTTTTCTTTCAGATTATTTGATGGTTATTGCAGATTCATTTTAGTGAATTTGAACAAATGACATGCGTTCCGTTTCGCATTTTCGGAAAGCAAAAAATTAATATTGAGAAATATCAGTTGCCCGTTGGTGGGTTTTCACATCAGGAGAAGCGTGTTCCCGGCGGGATCGGAAACGATCAATTGATCACTGCGGATTTCGTGTGGATATCCGGCGCTGTTCAGATTTTCGGCAATTTTGGAAATCGCAGATCGATCGCCAAAAACAAACGATGCAGCCGCCAAACCGGTTGCATCTTCCGGCGGAATTTCACCGTTTCGTGATTGCCAGATATTTACGCCGATGTGGTGATGGTAGCCATTCTTGCTCAAAAATCCCGCTCCGGGAAACCGGCTCATCAAATCAAAACCGAGCAAATCACGGTAAAATTCGATCGCTTTTTCCAAATGATTGGCTTTCAAATGGATGTGACCCATGGTTGTTCCGGTTGGCAAACCGGTAAACGGCGTTTCCGGCGTGTCTGCCAGCAATCCCGCAATATCCACTGGGAGCGTTGCCATTTGCACCCCGTTTTCGTCGAATGTCCAACTGTCGCGGGGACGGTCAGAATACATCTCAATGCCGTTGCCTTCGGGATCAGAAAGATACAGCGCTTCGCTGACGAGATGATCGCCCGCGCCATCCAATCGCTTATTTTTTGAAATGAAATGTTGCAGCCAATGCGCCAGATCTTGCCGGGACGGCAGCAAAATAGCGAGGTGAAACAAACCGGTTGATCGCTGCGGCGGGAATTGTTTCGCACCGGAAACCAACCGCACCAGCGCTAATTGGCCAACGCCCAAAGTGGTGGATTCCGCATCGCTGTCGATTTCGGATAAACCAATTGCATCCCGATAAAAATCGATCATTTGCGCAGGTTTTTTAACCCGCAGCGAAACCGCCCCCGGTGCAAAATTTACAGATTGCGACATCTGGTTTTTCCTTCTAAAAATAGTTGTACTTCCAATTTATCATGCCCAACAATCGGGAAATCAGCGGCATTGTGGCAATTTTTCCAACAGCATTTCTGTTCGGTTGTTCAGCCGCCCAAAAGTAATCAAAAAATTCTGATTTGCAAAAGACCGGTGATAATATGGGCACAATTCTGAGTAGGGGACAGCTCAAATTTGGTAGTTGAAATGGGCTAAAATTGCCCAAATTATCCGTTGCGCCGGGCTTCGGCAGCCATTAATTTCGAACTTTCGCAGGTGAATTGCCGATAATGAACCTGCGAACTATTATTGAAAAAGGGTTTTGGGATAACTAATGTGGGCAAATGGATTAAACTTTGTAAGGGTGATGTGTTAAATGGATTTTAAAAATTTGGGTCGATTGCTGTGGATCGGAATTTTCATTTTACTGATGATTACTCAGTTGGGATTTGGGCAAACGGTAACATCCGCTGAAATGGACAGCATCATTGCCCGGTTTGATCGCCGGGTATCAGCATATATTGGGGAAGGCAGCGGTCCGGGCATCGCCGTTGCAATGGTTTACGATGGCAAGATCATTTTTCAAAAAGGCTACGGTTTCCGGGATGCGAAAACGGAAGCGTTGGTAGATACCAACACCGTTTTCCGGCTGGCTTCGGTTTCCAAAGGATTTGCCTCGGCGTTAACCGGCGTTCTCGTGAAAGAAGGCTTTTTGAACTGGGATGATAAAGTGATCAAATATATCCCGGATTTCACGTTAAAAGATACTTCTGCAGTTCGCAAGTTAACCATTCGGCACATTTTGAGCCATACTACCGGAATTGTGCCGCATGCTTATGACACAATGATCGAAGACAAAGTCTCGTTTGATAAAATTGTAAAAGCGTTAACCACACTCGATACCCACTGCGAAGCAGGCGATTGTTACGGTTACCAAAACGCCATGTACAGCCTGATCAGTTTGATTGTCGATGCGGCGACCGGCAGGCATTACGGCAGCATGCTTGCGGAAAAAATATTGCAGCCGCTGCGCCTCAATAACGCTTCGTTCACTCAAAAAGCCATGATTGCATCGGAAAATTACGCCAAACCGCACCGGCGAAGGGGCGGGGAATGGCGATCCGGCGAAGTGGAGGACAGCTATTACACAGTTGTTCCGGCTGCCGGCATCAACGCCAGCATCAGCGATATGTCCAATTGGCTAAAAGCGTTGATGGGTTACAACCCGGACGTTTTAGCCCCGGAGGTGCTCACCGATATTTATACGCCGGTAATCCGCACATTGAGCGAACGCCGCCGGTTCAACTGGCATCGCCGGTTGAAAGATGCGTATTACGCAATGGGTTGGCGAATTTTTAACTACAATGGCGAAAAAATGATATATCACAGTGGTGGCGTTAACGGATATCTCTCCAAAATGGCATTTTTGCCCGATAAAAAATTCGGCGCTGTAATCCTGCAAAATTCCCGGCACAATCATTATATGCTGTATGAATTGTTCGATATGTTTCTGGATGCCGGAAAGCAACCGGTCGAGCTGCTGCCGGCAACGGAGTAAAAAAATCAAAAAAATCTGAATGCCAATAAATGATGCAATATATGGTGATCGAAACATTTTTGCCGGGATGCAAATCTGCTGTTTATGAGCGTTTCGGTCAGTCTGGCAGAATGATGCCGGATGGGTTGCGTTATGTCAACAGCTGGCTGGAAAAAAACGGCGACCGCTGTTTTCAATTGATGGAAACCGACAACCCGGATTTATTTGACGAGTGGATAGCCAATTGGAACGATCTGGTGCAATTCGAAATTATTGAAATCGGTGAAAAACCGGTTTAATTTTCTGATGAAAAATCCCGCCATCCTTAAATAATTCTAAAATTTACCGCAACAATTGCAGCCGGTTGGCAGTAAAGACCCTTCGTCGCTGCAAATTGATCGGTTACACTTGCACGGCTGAAGGGCTTTGTGTAAATTTGAAAAATTAAAATAGACGAGCAATGAATCTCCAATTTCGATCGCCGGAAAACGACGATGTTGAAACAATAATTTCGCTGATGACAGCGTTTTACAGCTACGATAATATTCCGTTTTATCCCGATATTCACGGAAAAGCATTGACGGATTTGTTCAATAATCCAAATCTTGGATTGTGTAAAATAATTGAACTGGATGAACAAGCTGTCGGGTATTTTATTATTTGTTTTGGCTATAGCATGGAATATCATGGGAAAGACGCATTTTTGGATGAGTTGTTCATCGATGCGGAATTTCGCGGGATGGGAATCGGCAAACAATGCATGCCGGAAATCGAGCGATTGTGCCGCAAAAACGGTGTCAACGCCATTCATCTGGAAGTGGATGCCGGAAACGATACCGCCGATCAGTTGTATCGACAATCCGGTTTTTCCGGAAATAATCGCAGTTTGCTAACCAAATGGCTAAAATAGCGCGAACATCAACGAAAATAATCAGGTCATAATTCTAATAATTACAGTGGTTCTTTTTTTGAAAATGGGTAATTTCCCCTAACAGATACATCTCACAAACCCCCAAAACTGAGGAGATTTAACATGAAGAAATCATTGCTTTCAATCGCGATTGTAGCTGTATTGTTGACAACATCCTGCTATCACGCACGGGTGGAAACCGGCTTGCAGCCTTCGTCCAAAGTGGTTGAAAAAACGTTTGCATCCAGTTGGATTTACGGATTAGTGCCGCCAAACACCATCAAAGCCGCGATGGAATGCACCGAAGGCGTGGCTGTTGTGGAAACAAAACTGAGTTTTCTCAATCAGTTGGTTGGCGCGATTACCTGGGGAATTTATACCCCAATGCATATCACCATTACCTGCGCATCCGGTTCTGGCATGGCTGCGGCTCCTGCTGCGGATGAACAAATGCTGGTAGAAAATACCGCCACCGAACAAGAAAAAGTGGCAGCATTTGAACAAGCTGTAAAAACATCCGCGGAAAAAAACAAACCGGTTTATGTGTATTTTCAATAAATCTGGAATTGTTTGGCGATGAAATTTGTAAATATATCGGGCAGGATTTTTCCTGCCCTTTTTTGTTAAAAATAAACAATTATCCGAGGCAGCGGGATGATCATTTATGAAGTAAATCTGGATATCGACCGGAGCATTGAAACGGAATACGCGGCATTTATGGCCCATCATATCGATGAAATGCTGCAGTTCGACGGTTTTGAATCCGCCGAATGGTTTGAGCGGGAAGGGGAGGGTAACGAAAAAATTGCCTGCTGGACGGTGCATTACCATCTGCGATCTATGGCGGATTTGGAGCACTATTTTGAGCATCACGCCGCACGCATGCGTAGCGATGGCAAAAATAAATTCGGCGACCGTTTTACGGCAAACCGGCGGATTTTGCGCCCGATAAATTCTGGAAATAAAATTGACGGATAACTGTCAATCCGGTGAAAATCCCCAACCGCTTTTCAGGAAAGTGTTGGAAAACAACGTTTGAATATCCGCAGCCGTCAGGTTGTTATTGATAATCATTAATTTTGCATCCAATTCCTGCGCGTTGCTTAACCGGTTGATTTCAATAATCTTATCTTCCAAAATATTGATGTGCCTGTCGGATTGGCGGGAACGGATACGTGAAAGACACACCTCGTTTGGCGCAAAAACCCGGATTTTTTCAACAGCATATTTGTTTCGCAAATTGTTCACCAGTTTTGATGAATATGGTGTAAAAACCGTGATTTCAAAACATACGGATTTGTGTTCCGAAAGCGCTTGTTCAATATTTTTCTCTAAAATATCAAAACCGCGTTGCTGATTTTCATCTGTTGTTATGCCTTCTTTTTGCAATGTTGCGAAAATCGCTTCGCTTTCGATAAAGCGGATGGCAAATGCATCTGCCAAAATTTTGCCGATATGGGTTTTTCCGCTACCTTTCGGACCAACCAGAAGGTAAACCGTTTTCATATGTGCCTCTTATATAAACCTGTCTACTGCATCTATTGATAGAAAATAATTCGAAAAACGATCCACGCCGCCACAATTATTTTTTTGGTTCTAAATGATTTCTGAAACCGCAAATCTGCTTAAAATAACAAAAATGACTGAAGTTGTAGCGCTGTTTTTTCTTTCAGCGGCTTTCTTCTGAAAAAATGAGCTTGCAAATTTGCGAAAGTTATGGTAACAATTCACTCACTTAGCGGCTTGTCGGTAGGTTGAAAATGGTAAACATATTTTGATAAAAAGGTGAAAAAATGGCTTTGACAAATATCGATAGACCAGCAGAAACGGAATATCCGGTATATTTTGGCAAATATATCGAAAAAGTTAATGATGGAAATATCCTCGAAACACTGAGCGAGCAGTTGAATGATACGCTATCATTTTTCCAAATAATACCGGAAGAAAAAGAAACGTTCCGCTATGCACCGGAAAAATGGAGCATTCGGGAGGTTGTCGGTCACATGCTCGATACCGAACGTGTTTTTAATTATCGCGCCCTGAGATTCGCCCGAAATGATAAAACAGTCCTGCATGGTTTTGAAGAAAACGATTATATCCGTAACGCAACATTTAATGATTATCCGCTTTCAGAGCTTGCTGAAGCTTTTGCGAGTGTCCGGATTGCCACGTTATCGCTGTTTATTCATATGGACGAAGCAGCGTGGTTACGCCGTGGCGTTGCGTTTAAAGGGGAAATGAGTGTTCGGGCTATCGCATGGATTATCGCAGGTCACGAACTGCATCACCGGTCAATTTTGCACGAAAAATATATACTTTAGCTCGCGCGAACCGAAATGGGTAGACCGCCGACTGTGTCGTTTTCCGGTTGAATATGTCTGGAAAGATATGCATATTATTCCGATGTTTTTGATTCACCGGATTGTTGTTGTGCAGTATTTCTGAACATTGCATCGGAGATCTATTCATGAAACGGTTGTGTTTAATCTTTTCTACATTCTTTGTTTTCACTTCTGCTTCAGTTAGTTTTGCCCAAACAGAAGAAACACCGCTGAACGTTTTCGGTTACTTTCAAACCTCGTTTCAAAATTGGACAAAATACAATAATCACCCGAACCAGACCTCCTTTTCGGTTCAACAGCTCAACTTTTTTTTCCAAAAAAAACTGGCGAGAAAGTGGAGTGCGTTTGTCAATTTTGAGTTTGTGAACAATTATTCCTCGATTCGCAATTGGGGCTCCGCCGATTTGCAGGAAGCGTGGATTCGCTACCGATCCAACGAAAAGTTCAATCTGAAACTGGGTTTGCAAATTCCTATCTTCAATAATCTCAATGAGATAAATAACCGAACACCCATCTTGCCATACATCATCCGTCCGCTGGTTTACGAAACATCCTTCAAGGAATTTATTCCGCTGGAAGAATATGTACCGCGCCAGGCATTTGTTCAGGCTTATGGATTTATTCCTGTCGGTAAAGCGAAAATTGATTACGCGGCATACACCGGAAACAGCTCCAATATCAACAGCGATCGCGAAAATTGGCAAACCGGTGTCGATACAACCTCCCATTTTTTGTTCGGCGGGCGGCTTGGGTTGCGCGTTAAGGAATGGAAGGCAGGTGTTTCCGCAACGTATCAACAGCGAAACGAATATGTGGGTTTGGCGGATTCGTTGAACAAACCGCAAAACGAGTTGCGCGGATTGCCGCATTACCGTTTTGGTGGTGATCTTTCGTTTCATTTCCAGAATTTTTCGTTCGAAGCGGAGTACATAGATACCTACATCCACACCGGAATAGATGAATTTGAGCTGGGCTTAAATTTCTATTATTTCACACTCAGCTATCAACTAAACGAAGCAATTGTAATATTTGGCAGTCACTGGATCACCAATTTGCATTTCAAGCTGGATGGCGTAAACCACTCCCATTATGAAGATGAAGATATTACTGTGCCAAATTTCGGGATGACGTATAACGTTAGCGACCGGTTACGGTTAAAAGCACACTATGCCAGAGTGCGCTCGGATCAAAAGGATACGATTAACAATTCACTCGAATTTCGAAAAAACGTAGATAAATTTTCCGTAATTGCCGTTGCGGCTTCAGTATTTTTTTAATCGGACATTTTCAACGATTTAAAATATTGAGGCAGGATAATACTATGAAAATACTGATACTTACATTTTTTGCAATTGTTACATTATCAATAGCTGGCAATGCCCAGGTTGCCGTTATTGCCAACAAAAACGTACCTGTTGAAGAAGTGAAAGATATTCAATTATTGGATTATTACGCCGGCGATATTCGCACATGGGCAGACGGCACACCGATAAAAGTATTCGATTTGAAACCGAAAGGTGAAGTCCGCGATTTATTTTTCCATTTTCTCGGAAAAACTTCATCGCGAATGAAATCGATCTGGATGAAAAAAATGCTCTCCGGCGAAGGCAATCCGCCGGAAGCGCTGGCATCCGAAACAGATATGCTCAAACGTGTTTCGGCGACAGCCGGCGCAATTGGTTTTGTCAGTAACAATCTCGTTAACGATTCCGTAAAAGTGTTGGTTATAATACCGGAAGAATAATCTGAAAACATCCATGAAATACAAAGACCTCCCATTAGCTGTAAAACAACTCCTCGGTTTCGGTTTCATTTTGCTGATAATGGCGGCGGTAATCGGATTTTCGATTTCCAAAATGTTCGATATCAAAGAGGATTTCGATGAAATTACCACCAACCGTTTGCCCCGTGCGATCGCCATTTTTGATATCCACCTGAACACCACCAACTTGCGGCTCAACCAGCTCCAGCACGCCTTTGCCACGGACAAAATTCAGAAGCAGGAACAGGCGGAGATTCTGATCCGGTTGATCGACCAAATCAACGAAAATCTGGATACGTACAACACGTACAAAGCCGAATCGGAAGCCAAAAACCTGTATTCCGTTGAAGAAAGCAAACTGTTCAAATCTTTCGAACGGAAGTGGGAAGCTTATCAGGATTTGAGTTTCAGCATTTTTCAGCTATCGCTGGAAAACAAAAGCCAGCAAGCGATTGATTTGCTCAACGGCGATGGCCGGGAAGCATTTAACGATTTCAGCAAAGATCTCACAGCGTTGGTAAAAGTGAACCAGAGCGACGCTTATCTTGCGGCGCAGCGTGCCGAAAAAACCTATTTATCGACCCACAAAGTTATTTTCCTGCTGTTTTTTATCTCGATTATTGCATCGGTCATTTTTATCGGCGGGTTGGTTCGATACAACACAATTCCCATCAAACAATTGGAAAAAGCGGCAAAGCAGGTCGCGGATGGCGATTTGAATGTGACGGTGCAAATCGACAAACGCGATGAAGTCGGTAACCTGGCGCGATCGTTTAACCAAATGACCGCATCGCTGCGAACCGCGACCGAAAACCTGCAAATTCAGGCTTCCGAACTGAAGCTGAAAAACGATAAGCTCCAAACCGCGCACAATGAGCTGGAAGAAAAATCACAGATTTTAATGAAGCAGAAAACCGAAATCCTGCAAAAAAACATCGATTTGTACGACACGATGGAGGAGCTGAAAAAGACCCAGGAACATTTGCTGATGAAAGAAAAAATGGCTGCGCTCGGCGTGTTGATCGCCGGCGTTGCGCATGAAATTAACAGCCCGATCGGCACGGTCATCAGCTCTACGGATGTGCTGCGGCGCTGCATCCAAAAAATCGAAACGGCAATTTCGGAAAGCAAGGATCTGGATGAATTGCAAAACAGCCACAATTTCCAAAAAGCCATCAGTTTGTTGAACAACAATCTTCACACAACCGTCAACGCCAGCAGCCGGATTGTCACGTTGGTCAAAAGTCTCAAAAATTTTTCGCGTCTGGATGAGTCGGAATACCAGATTGCCGACATTCACGACGGGTTGAACAGCAGCCTGATTTTGATTGGCACGGAAACGCAGCAGCGCATCAGTATCGAAAAAAAATACGGCAACATCCCCAAAATTTTCTGTTATGCCAGCCAGTTAAACCAGGTTTTTTTCAACGTGCTCCGCAATGCCGCACAGGCGATTGAGGGCAATGGCACGATCACGATTAAAACGTATCAGCAGGATGACAAAGTGTGTATCGAAATTTCGGATACGGGACGCGGTATCTCGCCGGAATATCTGGAAAAAGTATTCGATTTCAAATTTTCATCTTCACCCGAACGGGTAAAACTGGGCTCCGGATTGGCGACGGCTTACAGCATTATCCAACGCCACAACGGTGAAATAAAGGTGAACAGCAAACCGGGAAAAGGGAGCACTTTTCTGATCATCCTGCCTGTTAAATAATCATTCGAAATCGATCGCAAAACACAATATTGCAAAAGAAAGAGATATAAAATGCACGGACCAGATCCATTAGAAAAACATCCGATGGCAGGATTTCCGCAAATTTGTTATATCAAAAACACCATTAAAAGCGCCAATATTTTTGTCGGCGATTACAGCTATTACGACGATCCGGACGATTCCGAAAATTTTGAACGGAACGTGCTGTATCACTATCCGTTCATCGGCGACAAGCTGGTCATCGGAAAATTTTGCGCGTTTGCCCGCGGTGTAAAATTTATCATGAACGGCGCTAATCACAAAATGGACGGCATTTCCACATATCCGTTTTACATTTTCGGACACGGTTGGGAAAGCGCAATGCCGGATATGAGCGAGTTCCCGTACAAAGGCGATACGGTTGTGGGTAACGATGTCTGGATCGGTTTCGATAGTTTGATCATGCCCGGCGTAACCATCGGCGATGGCGCAATTATCGCATCGCGATCGGTTGTGGTATCGGATGTGGAACCGTACACCATTGTCGGCGGAAATCCGGCAAAGCTGCTCAAACGCCGTTTTGACGGCGAAACGGTGCAATCGCTGATCGACATAAAATGGTGGGATTGGCCCATCGAAAAAATATCCGCGAATCTGAAAACCATCATGAACGGCGATATTGCCGCGTTGAAAGCGTTGTAAATTCTCAACATAACTATCAGGAATTGTGATGTCCGAACGACCCTATATTTTAGCCGAAACCCATTGGAAAACCGTAAAAAATACGCCATACGAAGTGGTGGTGCTGCCGTGGGGTGCTACCGAGGCGCACAACTACCATTTGCCGTATGCCACCGATAATTTGCAATGCGATTACATTGCGGCGGAAGCAGCGCGAATCGCATGGGAAAAAGGTGCAAAAGTGGTGGTTTTGCCGACGATCCCGTTTGGCGTGAACACCGGGCAATTTGAAATCAAGCTGGATATCAACATGAATCCGGGTACGCAGGCGATGGTATTTCGCGATATCGCGGAATCGCTGTCGCGCCAGGGTTTGCAGAAAATCGTGATTTTGAACGGGCACGGCGGCAACAATTTCCGGCAGATGTTGCGGGAGATCCAACCGCAATATCCACAACTGTTTATGAGCGTTATCAATTGGTATCAGGTGCTCGAAAACAGCCGCTTTTTTGATGAACCGGGCGATCATGCAGGAGAGATGGAAACGGCAAATATGCAGCACATCGCGCCGGATTTGGTGCTGCCGCTTTCCGAAGCGGGAACCGGCGAAAGCATCCCGTTCAAATTAAAAGGTATCGCCGAAGGCTGGGTGTGGGCGCAGCGCGAATGGCACAAAGCCACAGTCGATACGGGTGTGGGAAATCCCGCCAAAGCAACGCCGGAAAAAGGGCGTATTTTTCTCGAAGCGTTGACAACAAAAATCGCCGGTTATCTGGTCGATCTCGCCAACAGCGACATCAACGATTTGTATGAATAGAAATTAGCCAGATCACATTTTTTAACAAAAAATGAATTAATATGTCCGGCGATGAGGAATTTATTAACCCGGAAAACGCAAAAACGGAAGATTGTTGTATGAATACAAAAGATCCCAAATTTACCGCACTGTTGTTTAACGAAGCCATAAATAATCAGGATATCGAAAGCTTGATGGCGCTGCTGACCGAAAATCACCGCTTTATCGACAGTGAAAACAACGTTCAAACCGGAACGGCAAAACTGCGGGAAATTTGGACCGATTTTTTCAGATATTACCCGGATTACCGGAATTATTTTTCCACCGTTCGTTCGGTCGATGAAGTTGTGACCATCACCGGATACACGATATGTTTGTTCAAGCCGCTGGAGGGCGATGCACTGTGGCGCGCGGTGATCGAAAACGATAAAATTGCCGAATGGGCGGTTTTTACCGACACTCTGGAAAACCGGAAAAAACTGAACATCCCGCAATAAAAACCGCAAAAAAAATTCGCTGTTGCGGCTTTGGAATTCAGCGGAAAAACGCCGCGAACATCCCTCGGTCAGATGCCTTTTTTTCACTGTATTTTTTCGCCAAAACAATGCCGCAACACCCGCGAACAATTTTTTATTCATACCTTTTCGATTTTAAAAATACGATATTTGAGTTGTGCGTTGATACGATTCCGGTGTGTTTTGACCACCGGTTTTCCGCAGAAAACGCCGGGAAAATTTGCGATTTGAGCACCAGATCGCGAGGGGTTTTTTAAGGGGACATTTATTATCGCGATAATTCAACAGCAGCGTGATCGGCAACTGTCTTCACTCGTTTTCCATTGTTGCTCACATGCTCGTTTTCTGCCCCGGTAAACCTCTGTAAACAAAACAAAGCAAACTTTTTGAGGTATAAGCAATGATGGACAAAGCGTTTAATGCCTTTGAGATGGCTCAGTCCCAGTTTGACGGCGTTGCCGATCTGTTGGATCTGGATAGTGCTGCCCGGGAGCTGTTGCGTCAGCCGATGCGTGAATATCATTTCAATATTCCCGTTCGGATGGATGACGGCAAAGTAAAAGTGTTTCGCGGATTCCGCGTTCAGCACAACGATGCCCGCGGTCCGGGAAAAGGCGGCATCCGGTTTCACCCGCTAGAAACGATCGATACCGTGCGTGCCCTTTCGATGTGGATGACCTGGAAATGCTCCGCAGTGGATATTCCGTTGGGCGGCAGCAAGGGCGGCGTGGTTTGCGATCCGCATAATTTGAGTGATCGCGAACAGGAACGGCTCTGCCGTGGTTGGGTGCGTCAAGTTGCGCAAAATGTCGGTCCCATTCTCGATGTTCCGGCACCGGATGTGATGACCAGCGCCCAGCACATGCTCTGGATGCTCGATGAATTCGAGATTATCCATGGCGGAAAATATCCCGGGTTTATCACCGGAAAACCGGTGGGCATGGGCGGTTCGCTCGGACGGATGGAAGCTACCGGCTACGGTGTAATTTTCACCGTTCGTGAGGCGTTGAAAGAAATGAATTTGCATCCCCAAAATACCACCGCCAGCGTTCAGGGATTTGGAAACGTGGCACAATTTGCCATCCAATTGTACCAGCAGATGGGTGGCACGGTTGTGTCGGTATCCTGTTGGGATCAGGCGGCGCAAAAATCTTTTGCATATCGCAAAAAAAGCGGGATCGATTTGAACGAATTGCGCGGCATCACCGACCATTTTGGCGGTATCGATCAAAACAAAGCGAAGGATTTGGGATACGAAATTTTACCCGGAGATTCATGGATCAGTGAAGATGTGGATATTCTGATTCCCGCCGCGCTGGAAAACCAGGTTACAAAAGATAATGTGATGCAAATTTCCAAACAGGTGAAAATTATCGCCGAAGGCGCTAACGGACCCACGACACCTGCGGCAGACCGTTTGATCCGGGAACGCAATATTTTTCTGATTCCCGATTTTCTGGCGAACGCCGGCGGCGTAACCTGCAGCTATTTTGAACAGGTGCAAAGCAACATGAATTATTTCTGGGAACGCGACGAAGTGTTGGGAAAACTGGATATTAAAATGACTTCGGCATTTATCGCGATCAGCGAATTGGCCAAAAAGCGCCGGTTGTACATGCGCGATGCGGCGTATGTGATCGCCGTAAACCGGGTTGTGCAAGCTTGCCGTGATCGCGGCTGGATCTAATTTTCCAAAACAAATGCATCCCGGGTGGACTACTAAACATTCGGGATGCATAAGTTGCAGTTTTTCAACGATTTGCGATACTCAATTTCTCACCAAATTTGCATAAATGCCGGAAACAGCGAAAGGCGATTTTTCGATGACGAATTCAGCCAATCCCCAACTTGACGAACTCATCAGAACATTAAAAGAGCGTGCCAAAGAACTCAATTGTTTGTATGTGATTGAAGAAATTCTGGACAATCCGGATAAGGATATCTCTCTGATGTTTTGCAAAATTTGCGAAGCAATTCCGCCCGGCTGGCAATACCCGGATATTTGTCGGGCGATCATCACCTACAATGGTGAACAGCACCAGTGCGATGATTTTGAACTTACCGAATGGGTGCAGCACGCCAATATTGTTATGCATGATGAAACGGTCGGGAAAATCAGTGTGTATTATCTGGAAGATCGGCCGGTGGCGGATGAGGGACCATTTCTGAAAGAGGAGCGCAAACTGATCGGCACTATCGCCAACCGGTTGGGAATATTTTTATTGCACAATCGCCTCAAAAAAGTGTTTGAGGATGGTAAAACCAGCGCAAACAGTTCGCGGGCATCTTGGTGGGTGATTCTGGATTTGTTGCGGCGCACCGATCCGCGATTGCTGATGCGGATCACCCGTAAAATGACCAATTACATGGGTTGGCAAGGTGTTGAAGAAGCGGAGCAATTGCTCAGCCATTTTGGCGGCAGCGCCGGAGAATCAACCGCAGAGGATGACCCGAACCGTCCGCACGAAAAAAAATCGTTGCAGGGTTACGGCATTTGCGAGCAAGTGTTCGAAGTTGCCAGCAACAATCTCAACGAAGCGGAAATTTACAGCAACATCCAAAAATGGATTCAGGAGGACAAAACCGGTTTTTTGGTAAATATTCTGGAAAATTCCGGCTCAACGCTGGCGGAAATTGCCGATGCGCTGGAACGATTTGTTCACATGGGCACTGGCGAATCGGAACTGCCGCTTTCCCGCGAAAAAGGATTTCGCGTTTCGCTGATTCGCCGATTGCTGACCGATCAAACCGATTTTATCAAAATTGCCAAACATTTTGTCCAGACATCGGATTTTTATGAATTGCTCAACCGGGTGATTTATCCGGCGGGCAGTCACGGAAAACTGGGCGGCAAAGGCTCCGGGCTGCTGTTGGCGGGTCAAATTCTCAAAAAATTTGCCAAAGACAAACCGGAGTTTGAAAATATCAAAATCCCCAAAACATGGTATCTCACGTCCGATACCATTTTGAGCTTCATGAATTATAACAATCTGGAAGAAATTGTTGAGCAGAAATACAAAGAAATCGGGATCGTTCGGCTGGAGTACCCGTTCATTGTGCAACTGTTCAAAAATTCCCAGTTCCCGCCGGAAATTGTTCACGGATTATCGATGGCGCTGGAAGATTTGGGCGAAACACCGTTGATTGTCCGCAGCTCCAGCCTGCTGGAAGACCGGATGGGCACCGCGTTCGCGGGGAAATACAAAAGCTTGTTTATCGCCAATCAGGGCACAAAAGAGGAGCGATTGGCAGCACTACTGGACGCCATTGCAGAGGTGTATGCTTCAACCTTCAGCCCGGACCCGATCGAATACCGGATGGAACGGGAACTGCTGGATTATCACGAAGAAATGGGCATTTTGATTCAGGAAGTGGTGGGGCAAAAGATCGGCCCGTATTATCTGCCATCGTTTTCCGGAGTGGGATTCAGCCGGAACGAATACCGCTGGTCCAGCCGGATACAGCGCGACGACGGCGTTGTTCGCATTGTGCCGGGATTGGGCACTCGCGCTGTCGATCGCCTCAGCGATGATTATCCGATCATGCTGGCGCCCGGTCAGCCCGGATTGCGCGTCAACGTTTCGCTGGATGAAAAAATACGCTATTCACCCAAAAAAGTAGATGTGATTCATCTCGAACACAACCAGTTCGAGACGGTGGAACTCAGCCGGCTGCTCCGGGAATATGGTGAAGAATATCCGGCGATCGACCGGATTGTTTCCATCATGCGGAACGAGCGAATGGTGCTTTCATCCGCGTTGGGCATCGATTTCAAAAAAGATCATTCGGTTGTCACATTTGACGGATTGATTGAGCGAACCGGGTTCATCTCCCAAATTCACTCTGTATTGAAAACGTTGGAATCAACGCTGGAAACACCAATCGATATTGAATTTGCCAGCGATGGGAAAGACCTCTATCTTTTGCAATGCCGTGCACAAAGCTATACTTTGGAGAGCACGCCGGCAAGCATTCCGGTGGAAACGCCGCCGGAAAAAACCATTTTTACCGCCAAACGGTTTATCTCCAACGGAACGATTGTCAACAATACGCACATCGTTTATGTGGACCCGGCAGGATACAGCAGCCTCAAAAACCGGGCGGATTTGCTGGCCGTGGGGCGGGCTGTCGGCAAGCTGAACCAGATGCTGCCCAAACGCCAGTTTGTGCTGATGGGACCGGGACGCTGGGGCAGTCGCGGCGATATTACGCTGGGTGTAAGTGTCACATATTCAGATATTAACAACGCATCGATGCTCATCGAGATTGCCCGGCAAAAAGGCAATTACGTGCCGGATTTATCTTTTGGCACCCACTTTTTTCAGGATCTGGTAGAATCGTATATCCGCTATTTGCCGCTGTATCCGGATGATGACGGCAATATTTTCAACGAAACTTTTTTGAAAAATGCGGATAATATTTTGTCGGATTTGCTGAAGGATTTCGATCATTTAGCGGATGTCGTGAAAGTCATCGACATCCCGCAGGTAACCAACGGAATGAATTTGCATGTGCTGATGAATGGCGATTACAACAAAGCGATCGGATTGCTGGATGTGCCGGTTGTGGTGCCGGAAATGAAAGATGAGCGGTTTAAAAAACCGCAAACCAAAAGTCAGCCGGAAGAGTTCTGGCGCTGGCGCCAGCGAATGGCAGAACAAATTGCCAAAGAAATGGATGCAGAAGCGTTTGGCGTTGCCGGTTTGTATTTGTTTGGCAGTGTCAAAAATGCAACAGCAGGACCGGAAAGTGATATCGATCTGCTGGTTCATTTCCGGGGAACACCCCGCCAACGGCACATTTTGACGGCCTGGCTGCACGGTTGGAGTTTGTGTTTGGCGGAAATGAATTTTCTGCGAACGGGTCGCAAAAGCGACGGACTGCTGGACGTTCATATTGTTACCGATCAGGATATCGAAAAACGCACCAGTTGGGCGATCAAAATTAATGCGGTTACCGATGCGGCGATGCCGCTAAAACTGAATCCATAATTTTCAAATCAATTCGCGGGTAGCCGCGGCGGGATTGGCAGGATCGAAACGCACCAGCGCCAATTCTTCGCCATCGTGCGCGGCGGAAAGCATCACCGTTTGCCCGATCCGGTCTTTCCATTCGCCGGTGAGCCGGGCAGATTCGTGCACATGACCGTGCAGCGTGAGCAACGGCTGGCGCTGTTCGATCAGCCGCCGCACCGCGATGCTGCCGATATGCACATCCAGCGGCGCATAATCGATCATTTTGCCATCCAGCGCCGCGCGATCCAGTTTGGTTTGATACGGCGGTGTGTGAAATAAAAATATCGCGTTGGCGAGGTCGTCGTTATCGGTGAGCACTTCCAGATCATTTTTGATGGTTGCATATTTCAGCTCGTGCCGGGAAACCGGAACGGAATGAAAGCCTTCGTCGGGCGCGGTGCAGCCGGGATCGACAAATCGCGATACGTCATATCGTTCCCAATCCTTTAGCTGAAATGGCGATGGCGGTACACAGGAATATCCGTAAACTACGTAATCCTGAAATTTGATTTTTCGATTGTGACTGTATTGCCATGCGCCGCGACCGGCGGCGTCCAAAATAGCCGCTTCTTCCATCCGGCCGTCATCGTTCCCCAAAATCAGAAAAACGCCGGGAAATTTTTCACCCATCTGCGATTTTAATTTCAAAAATCCGCTGGCGAGCACTTTGTTCACAAAATCTTCGTGAAAAAAATCCGGTGAGGCCAGCGCCATCATGCCGGACGGCAACAAATCGCCACCCAAAAAAACAGCATGCGGCTGCTCATTGGCAATGGCTGCAAACAATTTTTGGTATTGTGCATAAACGCCGTGAAGATCGGCGACAAAAAAGCAGGTTGTGTGCTTGCCCGTTTCCATTGCCCAAAATTACGGGCACACACTGTTAAAAACAATATCATAAAATTGCTGTAATTTTGGTTCAATTTCGCAATTGATATATCACCGGCTAAAAAAATCTTGTCAATGTCGGGCGAATCGCATAACTTAATAACTTCAAATATCGTCGATTTTTTTTAAGCTGCCAGCGTTATTCTTCTGTTCATTTACCGGTTGTCCAAAATCCACAAATTATGAAATATTGATAGATCGTTCGAAACCGTAACCCAATCATTCATCAAATCATTAATGGAGGTTCTGATGAAAAAAATGCTGACAGCACTGTTGCTGCTGTTTTGTTCATCTGTAATGTTTGCCCAAACAACCGCCAGCGGATGGGAAATTACCAACAAAATCGCAGCCGGTGATTCGCTGTGGGGCGGGTGGGATTTAATTGTGGATCTGGATTTGGATAACGATGGCAACATGGAATTTATCATCAGTCGCGATCCCAGCATTTCCGGTTTTTTATCGAATCGCAGTGCCGGACAGATTGTGGATTATTACGAAAGTACCGGCGATAACCAGTTTGAGCTGCGCTGGACATTTCAGGCACCGATTTTAAACAACGCCGGCAATGTGTACACCGCGATAACGATGGGCGATTTGGATGGCGATTTAATGCCCGAGCTGTATTTCGGTACGCCGCTGGCGATTTCGGACAGCCCGCCAAATCCGCGCGGATTGTATGTGTTCGAATTTGACGGCACCAATTTTCCGGCAACGCCATCGGAAACCTGGAATTTCGGGCGACCGGATAACCACGAATTCAAGGTTTCCGGAATGGCGGCTGGCGATGTGGACGGTGACGGCGAAGACGAGCTGGTTGTGCAATCGCGGGGTGATGATGGCGATCCCGGCGGTGGCGGCGGCAGAACCATGATGGTTGTGAACTCCGGCGGCGTTGATATCGGCATCGGGCTTGGCGCATTTTCAATCGAATTCGAAAATTCAATCAATCATACCGGTGGCGTGGTTTACGATCCGCGCATCGTCGATTTCGATAACGACGGACTCGGCGAAATCTGGGTGTTCACCTGGGATTTTTTCAGTCTGGCAATTTACGAATCGCCATCGGCAAATAATTACGCCCTGCAGGTAGATCTTAATCAGGTGTTCGCGCCGGACGATTTCGGGCATAGACGCGGTATGCGCTTTTTTGATGTAAACGGCGATGGTAACCTGGAATTTTACACCGCCGGTATTCAGCCGGACAATGGACCGAACGGCTATATTTTTTACATTGGCAGCACATCGGATGTCGCCAGCCTTACGCCCGGTGATGTTGTAAAATTGGGCGGAAAAGACCTGCCCGCCGATGGCTCCGCCGTTGGCGATCTGGATGGCGATGGGTTGATGGATTTCCTGTTTGCCGGACGCGCACCGGGAAATGACGACGCAACCTGGATTCATCGGATGGAATACAGCGGAACCGGCGCACCGGATGACTCTGCAAGTTATGAATGGTCAACACTTTACGAAAGCGATTCCCCGTTTGCGGATCTGAGAAATGTGGCTATCACGGATTTGGATAGCGACAATAAAACCGAGGTGTTGATCACCCGGATGAACACGCTGCAGGATACGGTTCCGGTTTTGGTCGTTTTGGAAAATACAGCCACCGGTTTGTCGCAAAATCCCGGAAGCACAGTGATTGAAAACTATGTGTTGCGGCAGAATTACCCCAACCCGTTTAACCCGCAAACAACGATAGAATTTGATATCAAAACCGCTGCGGAAGTAAACCTGACAGTTTACAATGCCACCGGCGAACGTGTTGCAGAGCTGGTCAATCGCCAATTGCCGGCAGGCAGCTATACCGCGACATTTGACGGCAAAAACCTGAGCAGCGGCGTTTATTTTTACAGCTTGCGAACCGGTGATTTTGTCGCAACGCGCAGTATGGTATTGCTTAAATAGATACACTTGTTTATATTTTTTCAAACGAGCGGAAATGTAGATATCCGCTCGTTTGATTTGTCGGATGTTGATGTAATTCCTCTGATCTGTATATGGTAATTGTTATATTTCACTCCCCCGATTTTACGAAAACATGGTTGTCTTTTTCATCACTTCGCACGTTATTTAGCGATTTGAAAGTTTTTGAGATTCAAAGTTATTCTGTAGCGTGATTTTACTCAACCAACAAGTGTGATTGTGTGTAATCACACAGATTTGTTCCAAAAACATAAGAATTGTGTCATTTATTCATTGGCCTGATTTTTGAACTTCTTTCAAGCCTTTGATTATTTTAGTAGTTTAATGATAATTTAGCGATGTGATTGGAGAGTAGAAATGCACGTCCCACATGAAAGAGCTGTGTACCTTTTTATCTGGCTGATCATCCTTTTTTTGACAGTTTTCGGTTATTCTCAAACGGACTCCACGCTGGCCAACAGCTATTTTGCCAATGGCGAAAACTTGAATCATAAAAATGCATACGATAGCGCCGCGGTTGAATTCAGAACAGCCGGAAAACTATATGAAACTATTGCAAATTCAACCGGAAATGAAAAATTCTGGATAAAAGCTATTGACAGTTATTTGAGTGCGGCCAATAGCTTGCAAAATATTAGTGAATATGACACCTGCAAATATTTGATCGAAAAATCGTTGGCAATTGGACGAAATCATATTGGAGAGAACAATTTAGTAGTTGGAAAATGCTACTACCATAAAGCACTGATTAATAAAGATTTAGGCAATTATAGAGATGCCGATAAAGAACTGGATATTTCCGGTACAATATATAAATCGTTGCCGGATGTTCCTGTTAAAACCTGGGGTTCCTGGAATAACCTTAAAGGTGTGATAAAATATTACTTAACTGAATTCGATTTGGCGATCCCTTTTTATGAAAAAGCATTGGAATGTTATGCTGATCCTGCAAATCCTGATAGTATTAGAATCGCGAATGTGTATAGCAATTTTGGATTGGTCTACTATAAAAAATTCGAGTTTGACGAATCGATTCGGTTTCAACAAAAAGCGTTGAATATCCGGAGGGAATTGTTTGGCGAGAATGATATTTCCATTGGATTTAGCTATAACAATTTGGGCATTGTATATCAATCAAACGGTGATTTTGATAAAGCATTGCATTATCATCAAATGGCGCTGGATATCTTGATTGCCCATATCGGGGATAACAACATCGACGCTGCTGGGTTGTTATACAATATTGCATTGGATGAGTACGAATTAAAAAAATATGAAGATGCCTTGAAAAATGCGCAACGGTCGGTAAATCTCCGAAAAGCTTTTTTGGGGAACGATCATCCGGATATTGCATGGTCATATGTCCTGATCGGTACCACTCTGGATCAGTTAGGCCAGCCTGATGCCGCGATTGATACATTGAATCATGCGATCAGAATTTTTCAAAAATCAATTGGGAAAAGAAATGAGTTCGTAGCATATGCATACTCCCGGTTGGCAAAAATTTATAACAATCAAAACGCGTATGTTAGCGCATTGGAAACGATCCAAAAAGGGATGGATTCTCACAGAAAAGATGATCGGGTAACTCATTATTTAACAAATCCCTCTGACGATGAATTACCGATAAATGGGAATCTG
This sequence comes from Calditrichia bacterium, assembly GCA_020634975.1. Classification (NCBI taxonomy): domain Bacteria; kingdom Pseudomonadati; phylum Calditrichota; class Calditrichia; species Calditrichia bacterium. The sequence continues at coordinate 51,334 of JACKAQ010000006.1, forward strand.
ATTCAATTGTTATGTGCGAAAACAATTACGTTAATGGCACTTATCAATAATGGAAACGATGCAAATAAACCAACTGATAAATTGTTGGAATTGGCGTTTGAAACCGCGAATATAACAATCAAAAAATTCAATGAATTTGTGTACCTGAATAGCGATGACCAAAATAGCATAACCGAACTCGATCAGTTTTTTAATTTATATCCTGCCGGAATAAATGCCGGATTGGAACTCTATCGGAAAACCGGAAATCAACAATACCTGATAGAATCCTACAATTTTATTAAACAGAGTAAATACATATCTCTGCGAAAAATGTTGGAAGAATCAAAAGCCAGACGTTTTGCAGGCATCCCGGATTCATTGCTTCTAGTTGAGAAAAATCTCCGCCGGAGTTTGGTAAAAACCCGGTTGGAGATTGATGAATTAACGCTCGAAGAAAAATCCGAAGTAAATAACACCCAACTGACTGAGCTGCAAAACCGGTTGTTTGCACTCAACTTGGATCACCGGAACCTGATCAATTCGTTTAAAAATAAATATCCCAAATATTATCAACTGATCTCACCTGAGTCGGACGTTCCATTAACTGAATTACAGTCCCAATTGAGTGATGATGAGGCGGTCATCGATTATTTTTATTACGATAAGACGTTGTTTGCGGCAGTCATCACAGCTAATGATATTCAGATAAATAAACAGACCATCGATGATACATTTGACGAAACCATCGACAAACATTTTAATGCATTAAAACATATTGATTTTGAAGATTACCGAAACACCGGTACAGCGTTATACAATACCTTGGTGTATCCGTTGAAAAATCAATTAACCGGCATTCGTAAACTGATTATAATTCCCGGCGGAAAGCTGCATTATATACCGTTTGAATCGTTGTTAACAAATTCTGCAGTCGACAATGGTTTTAGTGAATTGCCGTATTTGTTACGGGATTACCAGATTTCATATCATTATCATTCATCCCTGATTAAGCGAAATAAAACGGTATCAGGATTTACACAACCAGTTGATTTTGTTGGGTTTGCGCCGGTATTTACCGATGGGGAGGATATTCAGGCAAGTTCAATCATCAAATCATCCATATTTGAATATCTGAAAGGTTTACTGGATTACAGATCGGTAACTGTTGATGGCAAATCCTTCGTTGGGTTGCCCTATAGTGCAATTGAAATCCGGAAAATCCATCAACTTTTTGTTGATCAAAAGCTAAAAACAACCATATTTTTAAATAACGAAAGCACAGAAGCCCAGTTTGTATCGATTGCCCGCCAGGCAAATATCATACACATTGCCACGCATGGATTAATTAACGCCAACAATCCATCGCTTTCCGGTTTACTGTTTTATGATGTCACCGATACGACATCAATCGATGATGGTATTTTTCGCTCTGATGAGGCGTTCAATCTAAATTTGAATGCCGATTTATTGGTTATGAGCAGTTGCGAAAGCGGTATAGGCAAGCTGAAAAAAGGGGAGGGCATGATTGCACTAACGCGTGGGTTTTTGTATGCCGGTGCCCGGAATATTATCCACTCACTCTGGAAAGTAAATGATAAACATACCAGTGAATTGATGGTGGAATTATACAACAACATATTGAACGGACAAGATTATGGCGAAGCGTTGCACAATGCCAAACTGAAACTGATTGCCGGAGAAAGAACCGCATTTCCGGCATCGTGGAGCAGTTTTGTGCTTATCGGTCGGTGAACTGAAAGGGGTGAAAAGTATAACAACTAACGCTCCCAAATAATAAAATATAAATAGCAGCTAAAATTGAACCGAAGTTTCGCAAATTACTATTTGAATTGATAGTTATTTTTCACTATATTTTTCGGCGTTATATATAAGATTTATTATAGAAACACCGAATTGTAAAATCTTAATTTTGAATAAAAACTACAGCCGGGTCTCTCCTTAAAACCTCCTCCTAAATTATTTTAAATAAGCCCGGCTGTTGTATTTTTTTGTTCAGACGTATCACAGCCCCGGAAACTCATTCTCCTCATCCTCATTTAGTTTTTAAGCCCATATTTAACCAAATAAATAAGTGGTTAGCCATCTATCAACTTTGTGATAATCACCGAAATTTCACGTGCTGAATGTACTATTCATCAATTTTTCTTATCATTGCGTTCACAAAAAAGTTGCAATAAATTGATTTAATCACTTAAGCATTTGGCACTCAACACGAAAGGATTTCGAAAGAGGTTTTTTGATGGTTTTGGCTCTGTTTTCAATGCGAAAAATGACAAAAATTACAGCCGGGTCCCACCCCTGTAACGCCCTCCTAGATTATTTTAAATGAGCCCGGCTGTAACTTTTTTTGGTAAACATAATAATTGCTTTTTTTAGTTGTTTGCAGAGTTGCTTCCGACCATAAACGATATCAGCTTTTTTTGTTGACTACTTTTTCAATGTTTACCGATCTGATGGCTTGTTGGACATCGTTAAGTGTTCCCATTTCCACGTCATTTTCAGCAATAATATTTACTACCGTTTCACTATCGATATTTAGTGATTTCAGGGTGGTTGCCAACGCGCTCAAGGTCACATTTTCATCGTTGATCTGGATTGTCTGGTCGGCCTTTATGGTGATCGTTATGCTTTCGATCGCAGATGAATGGCTTTGCTGCTCGCAGCTAAGAATTGCAATCGCGGCAGCAATTGTTACCAAAACATAAATTAACCGCTTCATGAGTTGCCCCTTTACATTTGTTGATTATTGGAATTTGTGAGAAATTTTAAAGATTGGTTAAAAGATATTGGTTTTGGCGATCCTGGTCAAGATTTTTTTTCGCAGGTTGGGCAATAAAAGAGTGTCAGGGTGTAAAAAAACCACGATTACATATTTTTGTTTTTGATATGTGTCGGTTTGCCATCGAGACTTTGCTGGTTGCTTTTGAGCCAATATGCTTTTATGCCCTCATCGCCCTTTTTGGCAGCCCAATTACTGAGCTGATCGCGGTTACCCGCATAATCGAAATAGGGAACACCGGTGCCGCAGGATGCCTGCACCAATTCAACAGCCAGATCAAATATCTGCCGCGCGCCGGGAAGCGGAGAGAAAAGCGAGATCAGTACATTCCATTCGGGATCATTGCGGTGAATAGCTTTGGCAGTGCCATACAGCCGCAAAATGAGCGGTGCACCTTCAAATGCCACGAACATCAACGTCATCCGCGGGTGTTCCTGCACATGTGCGGCCGTTTCGTTGCCGCTGCCGGTCACGTTCAGCCAAATCACCCGTTTATTGTCGATCACTCGCAGCGAGTCCATCCCTTTTGGCGAGATGTTTACCCGGCTGTCCGCCGTTGCTGTGCCGACAAAAAATATATTTTGTGATTCGATGAATGTAATCTGCTTTTCACTGAGTTCGGTGGTTCGATTACCCATGCTTTCTCCTTTAATAAGGATTCTGATTTACAGAAAATACACCTTAACACTTCCCAACTCATTCAATTGGATAACAGCGTTGTCACTGTTTTTCAAATGGCTATCTGATGAAATACTGATGAAAGCTTGTTCGGCCGTGGCACTGATATGCGTAAATTTCACAATCGCGATTCTACCGCTGCCAAAAATATCCTGCGGATTGTTCTGTTTCCATTGTCGGATGAAATTGTCTTGCAGGAAAACAAATTATAAATAATTGAATATTGGGAATCAATGGTTGAGATTTTTTGTTTTGTAACTGCGAATCATCAAATTTTGGTCAATCTCGCATGGCTAAACCGATTGCGAGAATCGGCGATGCATCTATTGCGTAACCTTCCAGAAATCCGGTGGATTTGTAACCCATTTCGATGACGGCAGAAAACGGTACAGCGCTGTTTTTCAAATGATAATATCCCCGCACAGAAAATGCGCCACCCAACCCGCCGCCTTTTTTAACCGAAGGATTGATACCGAATGCCAAATCCGGTTGCTGCCAGATGTTGCCATAAAAATTGATTGACCATTGTGGTGATTCAATCATATTTTGCACCGATACGCCAACACCTCCCCATGTGTTATCCAGCGATTGATCACCATAGCTCAGGTCGAGCAGCGCAACCTTGCGGTTGAAGCGCAGATAGTTTTCAAAATGATATTCGATGCCAAACGGCGTCAGTCCGCTGCGGAAAGCGGGCAAATAGCCCACTTTTCCGATGCTGATAACGGGCATGCTGTTGCTGCGATTACCATCCCAAAAATAGGTTTTCAAGATGGTAAAAACCGAATAGTAAAAGAATGGATTTATTACATTTAGCAGCATTCTTGATTTCAGGTCTTTTACGGTCAGCGGCAGGTGTTGCAGATCGGTGTGTCCGGCGTTTGCGTTGATAATTCGCACGTATGCGCGTAAATCGTTGTCGGTTGAACCGTTTGTCAAATCTTCGTCTGTTTTCTGGATATAGTCCATCATAATTTGCTGTGCCCAATAGTATTGGGACGCTTCGCGATAATTGATCTCATTGTTTGCCATCCAGCGCATCTGCAAATTTTTCCAGATCAGCGGGTGCACCTCAACGCCGCCCTGCCAGATGGAGAGCAACTCCTGTTGGCTAATTTCCACTGACTCGTAATTGCTTGCCTCACCGCCGCCATTGCCGTAGGGCGGGGGCATGTCGAACGCATAAAAGATGTTGTTCATATCTAGCTCGCGATATCGCGCACCGTGTCCGAAAAATTCGTGCGCCAGTACCACAGAAAAATAATCCGCCGGCAAATCGATGAGCGCATATTTTGCCAATCTGCCGGCAATCCCGCCGGTTTTTCCGGCAACGGAATGTTCCGCAAACCATTTCGTTTTGATGAAATGATCTTCCGCTGCCGCCAATCCGTTGAGTATCGAAACGGTATTTTCTGCACCGATCCGCATGGTCATGCCGGGATCGATCATCACCGGGAAATATGTGTTAACTGTCGAATTGGTTTGATTTACAGAATCAATTTTCGATTGAAATAGTGTTTGGGAAACCGCAAAAGATGTGAGAACAATTGAAACTACAACGGTAAAAATGCATGCTTTCATGATATTCCCGATTCGTTTTTGAGAAACTCTATATATGTGTAAACGACCGTTTTTGTCGAAGCTGCATTCTTATCCGCTTACAGTAGCGTGGTTTAAGTTATCAATGTAAATGAATCCGGACAACGAATATTTGCAATTGGATAGGCTGCGAAGGCAGTAAATGCGAGGTGGGTAAATTACACACCAAAAATATCTGTTTGGGAATATTTTTTTTCGGAAAAATATCGTTTTTTTCAGCTGAAATTTTGGGTGGGGTAATTCATTCTTTTGATGCAGTATAATTTTTCGCTGGTATGCTGCAAGCTTCGGCAAGTGTGCTGCCATTTTTCATCGGTGCGCCAATAATTTTCATGGCTGTGTTGACGAATTGTGCTACTGAGCTGTCGTATATCGCTGCTGTACCGAACATTTCTGGCGGTGTGCTATACTTTTCCGGAGGTGTGTTGTAATTTTTTGGGGCTGTGCTGTCGTTTTTCGCTGCTGTGCCGTGTTTTTTCCGGTGGTGTGCATCAATTTTCGGGTGGTGTCCCGGTTGTTTCGGCTAAAAAGCGCAGATTGTGGGCGGTTCGTAAACCGCCGCTACAATCGATTTAATATTCACAACAAAACACTCTCGTGACCTCCGCGCTTTTGCGGCTAATTCGCTCTGTTTTCCGCAACATCCAGAATTGCGTCAACGTGATCGCGGAGCAGCAGCCGTTGTTGCACCGCAAAATCCGGGGCGATGTTGAACTGCCGCCGGGTCATTTCGCGGATGGCTTTAACCCAATCGTCAACTGAAAAGCTGTTGACGATCATCCCCTCATTTTCGGAAACAATCGCTTTCGCGCCAACCATGTGCGAGAGCAACACGGGTGTGCCGCACATGATCGCCTCGGATACAATTTGCCCGAACGGTTCGTACGTCGCCGGTAAAATGAGCGCATCAGCAGAGGCGAACAATTCCTCCGCTTTTTTGGCGTAGCCGATGTATCGCATGTTTTCCGGCATCGCCATTTTCAGCGGTGTGCCCGCCAAAATGAACTCCACCGGTTCATTTTTCAACTGCGAAAACGCATCGATCAGCAGCGGCAAGCCTTTACGGCGATGGCTCGCGGAAACCAGCAAAAAACTGAATTTATCTTTAGCAAAGCCGTAGGTTTCGCGGAATTCAGCTTTCCGGGATTTTAGTTGACTATGGAATCGTTGGTTGTCGGTGGGGGGATGGAGCACGCGGATTTTTTCCGGCGCAATGCCGAAGAGTTGCACCACTTCATCTTTCATCATCTGCGAACAGGCCAGCAGCGTTTGCGCAGATGAAAAACATTTTTGTTCAACGGAAATAACCAGCCGGTCGAGCAGTTTGGTGCGTCGCTGAACCGCTTTTAAATATCCGGGGTGGTTGCCGGGAACCAGCAATGCGTCCACCCCGGAAATTTGTATCAATGCCAGCACAAAATCGAATTGCTCGCGCTGTAAAATCGACTGCACCGCACGGTCGTAATACCAGATGCGGATGGGTTTGGGCACACGTTTCATCGAACACCGGATCACCCGAACGCCATCGGGCAATTGCTCGTTGTGCTCAATTTTGGAAACGATCACGGTCACTTCGTGCCCGCGGGCAGTCAGTTCGTCGATGTATGAAAACAACCGCGTTTCCAGTCCGCCCACCCGTTTCAGCCGGGTGTGAATCAGCGCAATTCGCATTCGCGCTATTTCTCATCCATAAACGGATAACGCCAGTTGGTCGGCGGCACAAACGTTTCTTTGATTGTGCGTGCGGTCATCCAGCGGAGCAGGTTCATGGCGCTGCCGGCTTTGTCGTTGGTGCCGGATGCGCGGCCGCCGCCAAACGGCTGCTGCCCGACCACTGCGCCGGTGGGTTTGTCGTTGATGTAAAAATTGCCCGCCGTGTTGCGCAGTGCGTTGCTCATTTTCACGATTGCGGCGCGATCCTGTGCGAAAACGGCGCCGGTGAGCGCATACATCGAGCAGGTGTCGCACAATTCCAGTGCTTCGTCGAGCTTGTTATCGTCGTAAACAAAAATGGTCAACACCGGTCCGAAAATTTCTTCCTGCATGGTTTTGAAATTCGGGTTGGTGGTGACGATCGTGGTCGGTTCGATGAACCAGCCTTTGCTGTCGTCGTATCTGCCGCCGGTGAGGAATTCAGCGTCGTCCGATTTCGCAGCGTGATCGATATATTCGGTTATGCTTTTGAACGCGCCTTTGTCAATTACCGCTGCCATAAAATTGGTGAAATCTTCAGGATCGCCCATTTTAATCTGTTTGACTTCTGCGACATATTTTTCGCTGAATGTGCCCCATAGCGATTTCGGGACATACATCCGTGATGCAGCAGAGCATTTTTGCCCCTGATATTCGAACGCGCCGCGAACCGCAGCGATGACCAACGCATCCACATTGGCGGACGGATGCGCGAAAATGAAGTCTTTTCCGCCGGTTTCACCGACGATGCGCGGATAGTATTTCATGTTGTGAATGTTGTCGCCAACGGTTTTCCACATGTCCTGAAAAACGCCGGTGGAGCCGGTAAAGTGGATGCCCGCCAGATCCGGGCTGGCCATCACCGGGTTTCCGACCTGAGCGCCGGAGCCGGGCACAAAGTTGATGACGCCTGCGGGAACGCCGGCTTCTTCCAGCATTTTCATGATGTAATATGCGGAAAGCACCGCGCTGGATGCCGGTTTCCACAGCGAAACGCAGCCAACCATTGCCGGAGCAGTCGGTAAATTACCGCCGATCGAGGTAAAATTGAATGGGGTTATCGCGAACACAAATCCTTCCAATGCACGGTATTCCATGCGATTCCAGATTCCTGCGCTGGATTCCGGCTGATCGCCCATCAGTTGCGCCATGTAATGGGCGTTGAATCGCCAAAAGTCGATGAGTTCGCAAGCGGCATCAATTTCCGCCTGAAATACGGTTTTGGATTGATTGAGCATAGTTGCTGCGTTCAGCGTGTCGCGCCACGGTCCGGCGAGCAATTCCGCTGCTTTCAGGAATACGGATGCGCGGTGTTCCCACGGCATTTCCGACCATGTTTTGCGGGCTTTTTGCGAAGCCTCAATTGCCATTTGAACTTCTTTTTCGCCGGCTTTGTGATACACGCCGAGTTTCAGTGAGTGATCGTGCGGGCAGCGCAACTCGGCAGTGTTGCCGGTGCGGATTTCTTTTCCGCCGATGATCAACGGGATGTCGTGCTGTATTTGGCGCATCTCCGCAATTTTCCGTTTTAACGATGCTTTTTCCGGCGATCCGGGCGCGTAGGATTTGATCGGCTCGTTCACCGGTTTTGGTACTCTAAAATAGGCGTTGGACATGTTGCAGCCTCCGTCTTCAGTTGTTGATTGTATGTTTGGACCTCAATTTTAAGCCTCGAAATTTTAGACCTTTTCGAAGAATAGTCAAGTGAATTCACAGAAAGCGCTGCCGCTATGTTGCATTTTCTGCAAATCTGGCGTATGCAAAGTTTTAATCCGGTTAAGCTTGCCATATGTCATTGCAAAAAACCTTAATTCCGCATATATTTTCACGTCGCCAAATTATCGTTAAAAAAACCGTTAAATCGGAGAAAAAATGTCCGGCAAAGTTTTTTTTGCAGTGCTGAATCTGGGATTGGGACACGCCACCCGCAGTTTGCCGATCATCCGTGAATTTGTTCGCCGGAAATGGGAAGTGCTCATCGGCAGCAACGGGCGGGCACTGGCGTTGCTCAAAAATGAGGTGCCGGAAGCCCAGTTTGTGGAAACACCGTCGTATGAATTGACATACGCCAAAAATGATTCGACCAGTTTTGCACTGTTTCTGCAATCGCCCAAATTTTTGCGAGGCATTCGCGATGAACATGCTTTTTGCGAATATATTGTATCGCGTTTTCAGCCGAACCTAATTATCAGCGACCAATGTTACGGCATTCATCATCGTCGGGTGATTTCGTTTCTGATCAGCCACCAGATTTATTTTGAAATGCCCTCAGGTTTCGGCGTTGCCCGGAAAACCGTGGGGCGATTCAACCGCCATTATTACGAAAAATTCAGCAAAATTATCATCCCCGATTTCCCGGATGGCGACGGCGGCTTGCTCAGCGGCAGGCTCAGCGAAGTGCCGGATATGCGCCATAAATATGTGTTCGCCGGATTATTTTCCAGCGTACGGAAAACGGAAGTGCCATTGGAAATTGATGTGCTCGTCAGCATTTCCGGACCGGAACCGCAGCGCACTATTTTCGAAGAAAAGGTATTGCGGGAAGTTGAGCGCATTCCCGGCAAAAAAGTGGTGCTGCTCGGCAAAAGCGAATCTCAGGAAGTGCTAACCGACCGCGACGATTTGAAGGTATATTCCCATATGCCGCGCGAAAAAATGGCGGATTTAATGAACAAATCCGGTTTAATCGTATCGCGATCCGGCTATTCCACGTTGATGGAACTGGTGGAATTGGGCAAACCCGCTCTTTTTGTGCCAACGCCAGGACAAACGGAACAAATTTATCTGTCCAAACGAATGCAGGAAAAACGCTGGTTTTATTCGGTACCGCAAAAGGAATTATCGCTACGGCGCGATGTGGAAATCGCCCGCGATTACGCCGGATTGTTCAAACCGAAAGTTACCCAATGGACAATCAATCGATTGTTCGATAAAGTTTTCCGGCTGAATGCGCCGCAAGAAGTTGTGCATTCCCGGTAAATGTGAGAAACTTTTTTGACCGCTGCTCCATACAACAAAGCATCGGAATTTAACCAACTGGCAGTACGAATGATCTTTGCGCAACACTATTTAAAAAGTTGCGCCTATTTGCTGATGTTCGGCTCTTTGATATGTGCTTGCGCACCAAAATCGATAGAAGAACCTCGACCGTCAGCATTGGCGTTGCTTTCACTTGCGGAGTATGAAATCCGGCTGGAAAACTATGCCGCAGCGATTCCGCACCTCGATTCTGCATTGGCGATAAATCCAAAATTAGCAAATCTTTACGTGCTGAAAAGTGAGGTGTTGGAAAAAACCGGCGATTACAATTCGGCGATAGCGTCGCTCGAAAAATATCTGGAATATCGCAGCAATCATCCGCCCATTTGGAAGCGAATTGCCCAACTGCACATCCGTGCCGGTCGCTATGAGCAAGCGCATATTTTTTTCAAACGCTATTTGGTGGCCAATCCGGATTCGGTAAATACCTATCTGGATCTTGCTGAAACGAATTACCAAATGGGTGAATATCAAACCGCGCTGAATTATTTGCTGGATTACCGGAACCGGATTGCGCAGCCCGCCGCAGCATATTGGCGGTTACAGGGTTTTTCGCTGTTCAAGATAAAAGAATTTGATGCCGCCATTGCGGCGATAAACCGCTACATCGCCATGACAAAACCGGAGCCAGAAGCCATCAAGTTTTTGGGAATGGCCAAATTCGAAACCGGATTGCAGGAAGAAGCGATGACGTTGCTGAACAGCAATAATGTCGATTTATCAAAAGATGCCGAAGTGTATGTATACCGGGCAAAATATTTTTCGCTGCGTAACAAAAACGAGGCAGCTCGCGAACAGTTAAATTACGCAATTCAATTGGATGGTGAATGTAAAGCAGCCTGGTTTGAGCGTGCGGTTCTCGAATATAAATCGCAACAATTTGCGGCAAGCCAACGTTCTTTTGAGCGATTGCTGCAAATCGATCCGGAATTTTGGGAGGCGTATCGCTATTTGGGATTTATCGCGGAAAAGCAGTCGGATATGGAAACCGCCGGATCACATTATCGAACTTATATGAAACACACAGAGAATGATACAGTTGTCAGCGCCCGAATGGACGCATTGAAGCGCCGCCTGGATAAATAACCCAACCGGTATTATTAACAGAGGAAACCGATGAGAAATTTTCAAATGATTATTGTTGCGGTGTGTTGCATGGCTGCAATCCAATTGTGGGCAGCGCCGGACAGCACCAATTTTGGGCAGGTGACGCTTCAGGTGAATGATGCACCGGCGCAAACGTTTCGCGCCAAAAGCAGTAAATTGTATCGCAATGTGGCAATCGAATTTCAGGATGTGCTGCAAGTGCAATCCAAATCTGAGAATCATCAATATTATTACGCACAATTTTCCGAAGGCGAATCATCCGTTTTGCATTTGATCATCGAATCTGATTCACTGCCTTCGGATAAAATGGTACCTGCTAATTACGATATTTACATCGATTTAGGAAAAAATTTTGCGGGAACGGTAGATTTGGCAACCCGGGATTCGGCAGTTTTTGTGTTTCCGAACGGCAAATTTCCGGAAAATGAAATGTATTCCAGCAACCAATCCGGCACAATTTCCATCGACGATACCGAGCAGGCATATGGCGTCAGCGGTGCGTTTAACACCACATTCAATTTTCCATCGATGAATGCTGCGGGAACGGACACTTACAAATTGCAGGGCGAATTGGTAATCCCAAATCAAAACCTGATCACCGGCGGCAAAACCGGTTTTCTCAAACCGGGAATGAAACGCGGGCAATATACCCGTAACATTTTGATTGCAGTGGGTTTAGCTGCTGCAATTACGGCACTTGTATTTATACCACAATAATGAACACCATCTGGCAACGCATCATTTTTCATGTGGATATGGACGCCTTTTTTGCAGCGGTTGAGCAATTGCTCAACCCGTCGCTGCGCGGGAAACCGGTAATTATCGGGGCGGATCCCCAAAAAGGGAAGGGGAGGGGCGTTGTTTCCACTGCATCGTACGAAGCGCGGGTTTTTGGCGTGCATTCCGCAATGCCGATAACCCGGGCGTGGCAATTGTGCCCGCATGGTATTTATGTGAAACCCAACGGCAAGCTCTACGGCGATTATTCCCGGCGGATATTTTCCATTCTGGAAACGTTCTCTCCAAAACTGCAAAAAATCAGTGTCGATGAAGCATTCATGGACATGACCGGGCACGCCTCTTTTCGCGGAAAAAAACCGGATACCGAACAAATTCGAGCATTGGCAAATCAGGTAAAATCAGCGATTTACGACAACACAAAACTGCGCGCGTCAATTGGCGTTGCGGCGACCAAAAGCATCGCCAAAATTGCCTCGGATTTTCAAAAACCGGATGGATTGACCATCGTCGAGCCCGGAAAAGAACACGAATTTCTTGATCCGTTGCCAGTGCAACGCATTTGGGGAGTTGGCAAAAAATCGCTGATTTCGCTGGAAAAAATAGGCATTCACACCATCGGGCATTTGCGGCAATATCCGGCAGATGCGCTCACCAAAAAATTCGGCAAAATGGGCGACCATTTGCACAGAATGGCCAACGGCATCGACGAACGCGAGGTGCATGACCGCGATCCGGTGAAATCGGTCAGCCACGAAACGACATTTTTTGAAGATCAAACCGATCGCGAATTTTTGATCAGCACCTTACTAAAGCTTTCCGAAAAAGTCAGTACACGATTGCGGGAACAGCAGTTGCGCGGCAAAACGGTTCAGCTCAAACTGCGGTTTTCCGATTTTTCAACCTTTACGCGTGCCAAAACCATGCAGCAATCCACTCATTTAACCGGCGATATTTTTGCGATCGCCAAATCGCTTTTTGAGGATTTTAACGACGATCGCCCGGTGCGATTAATTGGCGTCGGCGTCAGCCATTTGGTCAGCGAGGAAGGATTGCAGTTGTCGTTGTGGGATCAGGATCAGCAACGAAAAGAGAAGCTGGAAAAAATAATGGATTCATTGCAGGCGAAATTCGGCAAATCTGCGCTAACGCACGCACAAACGTTATCTGCAAAGAAAAATAAATCCGGCAAAAACAAATCTTGATTACAGTAGTATTTAATAGTGAAAAATCCGGATTTACCAAACCGATTCTGTGAGTTATGGCGGAATGACGGGGTAAATTTTTTCTTTTTTTATCGCAGCGCAGCTAATCGCGCCGACAATTTACGACAGTTGAACATCGAAAGGGATCAGGACGTTTTGATGGCGTATCGAGAAAAAAACATGAATTTCTGGTGGTATCAGGCACCACCGGTAATCATTGCAATTTGCATATTTATTTTATCATCATTTTCAAAATTACCCACGATGGAGTTGACCTTCAAATGGCACGATAAAGTAGCGCATGCCATCGCTTACGGTACATTTGCATTCTTTATCGCGCGGGCGTTTTATTACCAAAACCGTTTCCCCGGTTGGCGACGAAATATGGTGATTTTGGCTATCGTTATCGCCACAGTGTACGGGGCGCTGGATGAGTTTCATCAATCCTTTGTTCCCGGCAGAATGGTTGATTTTTGGGACGGCGTTGCCGATGCTGTAGGAGCGACAATCGGCGCATTTTTCTTTCGCTGGGTGTTGACGCGGCGCTGGCTCCCGGCACTCTGATCGCAGCAACGATTTTTTTTTGCTGTTTGAGAAAGCAGCGACAGCGATTATTTTAATACGCTGCGCAAGCTCGTTGCACCAAATTAACATTCAGGACAAGTTGACATCAGGACAACAGGCCTGATCTTCGGGAGGGGAAGAACTGGGATGGGTAATCTCCCATCTGCGGATCGTCATACTGGATCAGGAGAAATTATGATTGAAACCAAAGCAAAAAATGTAAAATTGAAATCGATAACGCTGACGCGTGAACAAATTATCCGGGATTACCGGGTTGCCTACCAAAGCCGCCAGGCCAGCCTGATCGGGCGCCGCGAAGTTATGGGCGGGAAAGCCAAATTCGGGATTTTCGGCGATGGCAAAGAGGTTGCTCAAGTGGCAATGTCGCATGCATTTAACAAAGGCGACATTCGTTCCGGATACTATCGCGATCAAACCGTGATGTTTGCGTTAGGCGTGCACAGCATTCAGGAATTTTTTGCCCAATTATACGCACATGCAGATGTGGAAGCCGAACCCTTCAGCGCCGGACGACAGATGAATTCGCACATCGCGACACGCATGCTGGACGACAACGGGCGCTGGAAAAATCTCACCGAAATGTATCAGTCTTCTGCCGATCTATCGCCGACCGGTGCGCAAATGCCCCGGCTGGTTGGATTGGGTTATGCCTCAAAATTATATCGTGAAATTCAGGAATTACAACAGTTTACCCAGTTTTCAAAAAATGGGAACGAAGTTGCATTTGGCACCATCGGCAACGCCAGCTGCGCGGAAGGTATGTTTTGGGAATCCGTAAATGCCATCGGTGTTTTGAAGGTGCCGGTTGTCCTCTCTATTTGGGATGACGGCTACGGCATTTCTGTGCCGAATGAAATTCAGATCACCAAATCTAACGTCGGTGAAGTGCTGCGCGGATTTCAGCGTGAGCCCGGTTCAACCGACGGATTCGATATTTATGTAGTGAAAGGCTGGGATTATCCGGCGTTGATCGACACCTTTCAGAAAGCGACGGAAATTGCCCGCCGCGATCACATTCCGGCAATTTTGCATGTGACAGAAGTGACTCAACCGCAGGGGCATTCCACCTCCGGCAGCCACGAACGCTACAAATCCCGCGAAAGGTTGCAGTGGGAACGCGATTTCGATTGTCTGGTGAAAATGCGGGAATGGATGCTCGCTGAAGGCTTTGTCACAGAATCCGAAATCGATGCGATGGAATCCGAAGACCGTCAACTGGTCGAAGATTACCGCACACAGGCGTGGGAAGCGTTTCAATCGCCGATACGCAAAGAGATTGCTGCGGTAACCGATATGTTCCGGAAAATGGCTGAACAATCCGCGCATGCATCGAAATTGCAAAGCCTGGCATCGCAACTGGAGAGCAAGCAAATTTTGCTGCGTCGCGATATTTTTGTGGCAGTGCATCAGGCATTGCGACTTACCCGGAGCGAAAATTCTGCAATCCGGGAAAAATTACTGGCGTGGAAACACAGTCACTACGATGAAAACGCCAAAGAATACGAAACACATTTATATAGCGAATCAACTGAATCGCCATTGAATGTCACAGAAATTGCGCCAAAATACGGCCCCAATTCTCGCCGCGTAATGGGTTTTGAATTGTTGAACACCTTTTTCGATGCTGCGCTGGAACGCGATCCCCGGTTGGTCGCCTTCGGCGAAGATGTCGGATATCTCGGTGATGTGAACCAGGGATTCAAAGGTTTGCAGGGTAAATATGGTGAATTCCGGGTGTCGGATACCGGTATTCGCGAATGCACAATTATCGGGCAGGCGATCGGTCTGGCGATGCGCGGACTGCGCCCCATCGCCGAAATTCAGTATCTCGATTATCTGATGTATGCTTTGCAAATTATGTCCGACGATTTGGCAACGTTGCACTGGCGCACCAAAGGCGGGCAAAAAGCACCGGTTATCGTGCGGACACGCGGTCACCGGCTGGAAGGCATATGGCACGCAGGTTCACAGCTTGGCGGCATTTTGCACCTCGTTCGCGGTATGCATGTGATCGTTCCGCGAAACATGACCCAGGCAGCCGGGTTTTACAATACCTTGCTAAAATCTGACGATCCGGCAATCGTTATCGAAGTGCTGAACGCCTACCGCATCCGGGAAAAATTGCCGGAAAATATTGCAGAAATGACCATTCCATTGGGCGTTCCGGAAATTATCCGGGAAGGGAAAGATGTAACCATCGTAACGTATGGCGCGTGTTGCCGAATCGTTTACGATGCCTCAGAATTGCTGGCAGAAAACGGCATCAGCGCAGAAGTTATCGATGTTCGCACATTGCTGCCATTCGACCGGTTCGGCGTCATTGGCAAATCGCTTCAAAAAACCAACCGCATTGTATTTATCGACGAAGATGTGCCCGGCGGCGCAACCGCATACATGTTGCAGCAAGTGCTGGAAAAGCAAAACGGATACAGCTTGCTCGATTCTCCGCCGTTGACGATTACCGCAAAAGCGCATCGCCCGGCATTTGGATCAGACGGTGATTACTGGTCCAAACCGAACACCGAAGATGTGTTCGATGCCGTTTATCGGCTCGTCCACGAATCAGATCCGGGGCGGTTACCCCTCTTTTTTTAGCAGATTCCAACAAAAAAATAAGCGCGCAATTTCTTTTCCCAGATTGCGCGTTTTGACATTAAATAGATCAAAACATGATCAAAATCATTTTCGCTTGTGATTTGAATCATGGTTTTATAACTTTATTGCCGTTATGGGAATGATTTCACAATAATTTATCGTGTTTTCGTAAAGATTTTTATTTGTGGAATATGATTTTATTTCTATATTCGGCAGCTAAGTCAAACATTTTTGCAACGCGAAAAGCTGTAACGTCTCAATTCCGTAAGCAGGAAGGATTTTCAGATGTATTTGTTCAAAAAAACTGATGTAAAACAAGAATTTTCTCACTTAAAAACCGGTTTTTGGGCTCTGGCGTTATTGCTGATTTTCAGTTTAACAGCCAGCGCAGACACAGATCCTGCAAATGTTCCGATTGGTGTAAATGAACATTTGGGTAAAACAATCAACATGAATTATTCATTTGTCGATGAACATGGTGACACGGTTACCATCGCTGAATTGGTTGACAAACCTACCGTATTTTCCTTTGTGTATTATACATGCCCGGGAATCTGTTCGCCGTTGTTGAGTGGTTTACAGGAGTCGCTGAACTCAGTGAAATTAGAACCGGGACGCGATTTTAAGGTCATTACAATCAGTATCAACGAAGATGAAGACCATATTTTAGCGCAGGAAAAGAAAAACAATTATTTCCAACGGTTCGATCGGGAATTTCCGGAAGATCAGTGGCACTGGCTTACCGGTGATCTTGAGAACATCAACGGCATTACATCGGAAGTTGGGTTTGCGTTCGAACGCAGGGGCGATGATTTTGCACATTCAGCTGCACTGGTTGTTGTTTCGAAAGACGGTAAAATTGCCCGCTATCTTCACGGTGTCGATTTTAATCCGTTTGACCTGAAAATGGCATTGCTGGAAGCCGGCGAAGGTAGAACCGGGCCGACCATTGCAAAGGTGATCAAGTTTTGTTTCAGCTACGATCCCGAAGGCAGAAAATATTATTTCAATTTTTTAAGGGTGACAGGAAGTATCACGTTACTTTTTGCCACCGTGTTTTTTGTAATGTTAATTGTCAAATCAAAATCTAAACGTGCGGAAGGATAATACGTATGGCAAGTGTTACGTATTCGGATGTTCAGCATAAGGAGCCGAACTACCTCGAATACAAAGGTAAGCACAGTGGCATTTTCGGATGGATTTTATCCACCGACCACAAACGCATCGGTATATTGTACTTGATTGGCGTTTTGGCTGCTTTCCTTACGGCTATTGTATTCGGATTTTTAATGCGTTTTGAGCAACTCACCATCGGTGAAACGATTATGAGTGCTCGGATGTACAACACGGTTTTTACCATGCACGGCGTTTTCATGATTTTTCTGGTGATCATTCCGGGTATTCCGGCGACACTGGGTAACTTCATGCTACCGTTGCAATTAGGAGCAAAAGACGTTCAGTTTCCACGATTGAATTTGCTGTCGTGGTGGCTTTATGTCATTGGCGCAACAGTTGTTTTGGCTGCACTGTTCACCGCCGGCGGCCTGCCGGATACCGGATGGACATTTTACGCGCCATACAACACTGCAACGACAACAAATGTTCCATTGGCAGTTACCGGCGTGTTTATTCTAGGATTTTCCTCTATCCTGACCGGCTTGAACTTTGTGACTACAATGCATCAGATGCGCGCACCGGGAATGACGTTTTTCCGGATGCCGTTGTTTTGCTGGAGCTTGTATGCAACCGGATGGATTCAGATTTTGGCAACACCGATTTTGGGTATTACCGCATTGCTGGTTTTGGTTGAGAGAACCCTGAATATCGGCGTGTTTAATCCGGCTTTGGGCGGTGATCCCATTTTATATCAGCACTTGTTCTGGATTTATTCGCACCCTGCCGTTTACATTATGATTTTACCGGGAATGGGCGTCATTTCCGAAATTCTTCCCACTTTTGCACGCCGCACGATTTTCGGTTACAAAGCGATTGCATATTCAAGCCTCGCTATTGCGTTAGCCGGCTCGCTGGTTTGGGGACACCATATGTTTACCAGCGGTCAAAGTTTTACTGCAAACTTTATCTTTTCGTTATTGACCTTCCTCGTCGGGATACCGACTGCCATAAAAGTATTGAACTGGGTTGCCACGCTTTACAAAGGATCGATTCACGTTGAACCGCCGCTATTGTTTGCCGTTTCGTTTATTATCCTGTTTTCCATTGGCGGTTTTACCGGTCTGATGCAGGGAATCTTGGATCTGGATATTCACCTGCATGATACCTACTTTGTTGTTGCCCACTTTCATTATGTTATGTTTGGCGGAACGATTATGGCATTGTTTGCCGGTTTGCATTACTGGACGCCGAAAATGTTTGGAAGAATGTATAACAAAGGTTGGGCTAACTTCTCGTGGGGAGTTCAGTTTATCGGGTTTAACATGTTGTATTTTACCATGTTAGTGATGGGTTATGAAGGCATGCCCCGTCGATATTACGATCACCTCGAGCAGTTTCATGATGCCCACGTGCTTGCCACAGTTGGTTCATGGGTACTCATTTCAGGTATTCTGATTATGTTTATCAACCTTTTCCACGGGATGCTGAAAGGTGAAGCTGCACCGAGCAATCCATGGAACGGAACAACGCTGGAATGGACAGCCGTTGACGGACTTCCCCCGCTGGAAAATTTTGATGAAATTCCGGTAGTGACCGGTGGACCGTACGATCACAATACGAAAGCGGAGGTAGCATAATGAGTAGTCATGCACAAGTTGCCGGCGCACACGGCCACGAACATGGGCATGGACACGCGATGGTTGCCCACAAACATCCCAGTGATGTTATCGGTGCAAAAATTGCGATGTGGATGTTCCTATTTACCGAAGTTCTGTTATTCGGCGGTTTATTTATCGCTTATGCCGTTTATCGAGCCAAATATCCGCTGGATTTTCATAATGCCGCAATCGAATTGAATACCGCATTGGGCGGGCTGAACACACTGGTTTTGTTGACCAGTAGCTTGACGGTGGCTGTATCTATCGAAGCATTACAGCGCGGTAATCGCAAGTTGTCCATCTGGATGCTGGTGGTTACGATTGTTTGCGCAGCAACGTTTATTGTCATCAAATATTTCGAATGGGGACACAAATTTCATATCGGGTTGTATCCCGGTTCGGAAGAACTGCTTTCCCACAGCAGTGGTGAATACGTATTTTTCAGCCTTTATTATGTAATGACAGGCTTGCACGGTGTTCACGTTTTGCTGGGTATAGCTGTTTTGGGCACGATGCTCTATTTTATCGCCCGGAAACCCCGCGATCTGGAAAAAATGAATTACGATATTTTAAAGCCGATTCGCGGAAAATCCCGGCTCGCCGTTGTCGATGAACATGGCAAAGAGCTTGGAAATGTGCTCAATATTGATGGCACTACCGAATATATCGAAATCAAAGTGATATCCGAGCCAACTGCGGATAAAATCAATCCGCGCCATATTATCCAGTTGGAAAACTCCGGCTTGTACTGGCACATTGTTGACGTCATCTGGATTTTCCTCTTCCCATTGTTTTATCTTATCACATGATGCTGCAAAAAGGAGAAAAAAAGAATGTCTCAGCACAGTCAACATGAACATCATTCCCCGGGATACGGTGGATATCTGGTCGTTTGGTTTGCATTGGTCGTCCTGACCGGCATAACCGTGGTTGTTGCCGGTGTGCAACTCCATGCGCTGACGGTTCCGGTTGCATTGGGGATTGCCGGCTTTAAAACGATGCTCGTCGTTTTGTACTTCATGCACATTAAATACGAACCGATGCTTTTCAAATTCATGTTAGTGGTTTGTTTGATTACTTACGTGATATTTATCGGTCTGACATTTTCAGATTTCGGCTTCCGACCGGCATAATTAACGAATCGAATTTTGGAGAATAAACATGGGTTTTACAGACACATTCAATGATACTTTTGCATTTGTGTTCTGGGTGTCGGTAGTGTTGATGATTGCGATAACTTTTGCAATGGTGTATTTTATGGTTCGATATCACCATTCCCGCAATCATCAGGCCGAAGACATTCACGGACACTTCGGGCTCGAAGTAACCTGGACAGTCATCCCCACAATTCTGGTTATGGCCATGTTTTATTATGGCTATGTGGGCTACAAAGAAATGGATACAATTCCGGAAGATGCCATGGTTGTGGAAACCACCGGACGCATGTGGTCTTGGGCATTCAAATATGACAATGGCATTGAAACAGACACTCTGGTTGTGCCGCAAGGCAAAGCGGTTCGTCTTAACCTCGGCTCAACGGATGTGATTCACAGCTTCTATATTCCGGCATTCAAAATCAAAAAAGATGTGGTTCCCGGCGTGAATACCACAATGTGGTTTCAACCGGATACTGCTGGAACTTACGATGTTTTTTGCGCAGAATATTGCGGCGACCGGCATTCATATATGCTTACCAAGCTGAAAGTTTTGCCGAAAGCGCAATACGATAATTGGTACAGCACAACAGGTGCACTATTTACCAGCAATAGTTCAGCCAGCGGCAGCGGTGAGATCGGCGGAAATAACAGCGCCCGTGGCGAAATGTTAGTGAAAACAAAGGGTTGCGCTGCCTGCCATACCTTTGACGGCACAACGCTTTTAGCGCCTTCATTAAAAGGTGTTTATGGCAAAACTGAAACCGTGATTACCGACGGTAAAGAACGCACGGTAATAGTTGATGAGGAATACCTTATCCGTTCAATCAAGCAACCGGATGCTGACAAGGTTAAAGGCTTTGATGGCGTTGCTAGTGTTCCGATGACCCAGATCGAACTGTCCGACGAAGAAATTGCAGCAATCATCGATTATCTTAAAGAGTTAAAATGATCCAAACGTATCAAGCTGCCGGTGTGCGCGAGTGGGCCGGCATCGTCATCGAACTGAGTAAAATCCGGATTTCCCAACTGGTCGCGATGTCGACTATTTTGGGTTATATTATGGCGACGGGTGAGTTATCATTGTTTCTCGTTGTTCCGGCGCTGGGCACATTCCTGCTTTCCTGCGGTTCCTCCGCACTCAATCAATTTCAGGAATGGCAATACGACAGCAAAATGCTGCGAACCCGGTATCGCCCGATTCCCTCCGGCCGTATTTCACCGGAAACCGGATTGAAAATCGCAATTGCGCTAATGGTCAGCGGCGCCGTAATTCTGGGGCTGTTTACCAATTTCACCGCATTTGCACTCGGCTTGTTCAACATCTTGTGGTATAATGGCGTTTACACGCCGTTAAAGCGCAAAACCGCGTTCGCTGTTATTCCCGGTTCGTTGATCGGCGCGATTCCGCCGGCGATCGGCTGGGCTGCCAGCGGCAGGGGATTGGAGCACCCACAAATTATGGCGATCGGGCTGTTCTTTTTTATCTGGCAGGTGCCGCATTTCTGGTTACTCATCCTCAATTTAAGCGAAGATTACCAACGCGCAGGTTTCCCGACACTCTCGAATTTGTTCGATCAGCGCCAGATTTCCCGGCTCACATTTATGTGGACACTGGCAACCGCGCTGTCATGTTTGATGATCCCGCTTTTCGGCATCGGGCATTCGGTTGTGTTGCACTGGTTGCTCTATGGCGCGGCGTTTTGGCTGATCTGGATGAGCAGGGAATTATTGAGTAGCAGTGAAAAAAACGGGATGTTTCGCGCCATGTTTATGCGCATCAATATTTACATGTTGGTGGTGATGGTTTTTCTGTCGATCGATCGGCTAATCGTTTGAATTAACTGAAAATATGAAATTGTATCAATCGGAAATTGGCGGTGTGTGAACGAAAAATGCACCCCAGTTTCCGATTTTTTGTTTTATGGACAACCATCGGATTAAATCGACATTTGTTTTTCGAGGGTTTTAATTCGTATATTGCCGGACTAAAAAATTTGACTAAAGTAGCATCCACTTACAGATGGAGAGTTGAATATGGATTTTGATGTAGTGGTGATCGGCTCCGGCCCGGGTGGATATGTCGCAGCCATTCGTGCTTCCCAATTGGGTAAAAAAACAGCCATTATCGAAAAAGCGGATCTTGGCGGCGTTTGCCTGAACTGGGGATGTATCCCGACCAAAGCTTTATTGCGCAGTGCCGAAGTTTATGAGATGATGAAACACGCCAAAGATTACGGCTTAAAAGTCAACGATTACTCGTTCGATTTCGAAAGCATTGTAAAACGCAGCCGCGATGTTGCCGGACGACAGGCAAAAGGCGTTTCATTTTTGATGAAAAAAAATAAAATCGAAACCATTCTCGGTTTCGGTACCCTCAAAGATAAACATACGATTGAAGTAAAAAACAGCGACGGCGAAACCAAAACCGTCACCGCTGAAAACATTATTCTTGCGACCGGCGCGCGTGCACGGCAATTTCCCGGCTTGGAAATTGATGGCGATCGCGTGCTCAGCTATCGCGAAGCGATGGTCATGAAAAAAATGCCCAAATCCATTTTGGTTGTGGGCGCCGGTGCAATCGGCGTTGAATTCGCGTATTTTTTTAACGCGCTCGGTGCGGAAGTGAGCATCATCGAAATGCTGCCGAATATTCTGCCCATCGAAGATGAAGATGTATCCAAAGAACTGGAAAAATCGTTCAAAAAAGCGGGCATAAAAATTCACACCGGCACCAAAGTTGAAAACTTGAAAAAAACCAAAACCAGCGTAACGCTGACAGTCAGCAAAGACGGCAAGTCTGAAGATCTGAAAGCAGAATACGCGTTGATGGCCATCGGTGTTCAGGGTAACATCGAAAATCTGGGATTGGACGCTGCCGGCGTTCAGTTGACCGACAAAAACTGGATCAAAGTAAACGAATATTACCAGACCAGTCAGCCGAATATTTACGCCATCGGCGATATCAACGGTCCGCCGTGGCTGGCGCATGTCGGCTCAAAAGAGGGTATTCTGGCAGCGGAACACCTCGCCGGACATAAGGTAATTCCGATCGATTACAATAATATTCCCGGCTGCACTTATTGCCAGCCGCAGGTTGCCTCGGTCGGTTTAACCGAGAAAAAAGCGCGGGAAGCCGGATACGAACTGAAAATTGGTAAATTCCCGGTTCGCGTGAACGGCAAAGCGCAGGGAATGGGCGAACTCACCGGATTTGTGAAAATAATTTATGACGCCAAATATGGCGAAATTCTCGGTTGCCACATCATCGGGCCGGAAGCGACGGAATTGATCACGGAAGTAACGCTGGCAAAATCCATCGAAGCGACCCATGCGGAAGTGTTGCACACCATACACCCGCACCCGACACTCAGCGAAATTATCGCGGAAGCAACCCACGATGCGCTCGGCGAACCGATTCATTTGTAATTGAAAAATATGAACTTAACGCCTGTTCCCAAAATTGCGGAACAGGCGTTTCTGATATAACAAATATGCAAAAATCCGGCACAAACGAAACAAAACAATCACCGAAAGCGCTCTGGCTGATCGATCTCGGCAACTGCGGATATCGTCAGGTCTGGACGTTTCAGCAGCGGTTGCAGCGGCTGCGGATTGAACAGCGCATTCCCGATGTGCTGATATTTGTGGAACATCCGCCGGTGTACACCATCGGGAAAAACGGCACGGAAAATCATGTGATTGCCCCGTCGCAATTTCTCAATCAACAGGGAATCGAAGTGATTCCGGTTGATCGCGGCGGCGATGTCACTTATCACGGACCGGGACAGTTGGTTGGCTATCCGATTTTCGATTTGCATCAGCACCGAAAAAGCGTATCTTTTTATATGCGCCAGCTTGAGGAAGTGTTTATCGATGTGTTGAAATTGTGGGATATCACCGGCGAGCGCAGCGACGGCTACACGGGTGTCTGGATTCGCAATGAAAAGATAGTGGCGCTGGGTGTCCGGATTTCGCGTTGGGTAACCATGCACGGATTTGCATTTAATATCGATCCAGATTTATCGCATTATAACGGGATCATCCCATGCGGCATTTTCCACATGGGCGTAACGTCGTTGAGTCAACAACTTGGATATTCTGTTGAGCTGCAAGATGTCAAAAAACATGTGGTTACATCATTTCTCAAATTATTCGAATTTGCTGAAGTCCGCAACATTGCGGTCGATAGCGATGCAGTGATGACTGCGCCGGAAGCGGTTGCCGACAGTTTGTGCAGCATGCAGGAAATGCCAAATTTTATAGAACAGGAGAACATGCAATGAAAGTTGATGTGCTAATGCCAAAGCTCGGCGAAAGCATCACGGAAGGCACCGTTGTAAAATGGTGGAAGCAGCCGGGCGACTTCGTGAAAAAAGATGAAACGTTGCTGGAAATTTCCACTGATAAAGTGGATTCTGAAATCCCCAGCCCTTACGAAGGGGTTTTGGTGGAAATAAAAGCATCGGAAAACGATACGGTTGAAGTAGATGGCGTCATCGCCATTATCGATACGGAAGCCAGTGGTGCGGCAGCAAAAACCGACGCCCCGGCAGAGCCGAAAAAAGCAGCAGAAGACCAAAAGCCCAAACCGGCAGAAAAGCCTGTTGAAGCGACAGATTCCTCCAGCAACGGCAAATCTTCCGGCGGCGAGGTTGTCGAAGTGGAGATGCCAAAACTGGGTGAAAGCATCACCGAAGGTTCCATCGTAAAATGGTGGAAACAAGTGGGCGATGCTGTGAAAAAAGATGAAACGCTGCTGGAAATTTCCACGGACAAAGTGGATTCCGAAATTCCCAGCCCGTACGAAGGCACAATTACTGAAATTCTTGCCAAAGAAGGCGATACCGTTCAGGTTGGCAGTGTTATTGCGAAAATCAGCTCCGGTGCATCCGTCGGCAGCGCAGGCAAACCTGCCGCGCCAGCTCCGGAAAAATCGACAGATACCAACGGCGCCAGCCCGGAAGCAGTAACCGAAGCTGCCCAATCGACAGATTCGCGTGATGTTTCGCGGAGCAAAGGCGGGAAGTTTTTCTCACCGTTGGTTCGCAGCATCGCCCGCACCGAAGGTGTTTCGATAGACGAGCTGGAAAATATTTCCGGAACCGGTGTGGACGGACGTGTCACTAAAAAAGATATCCTCAATTATATTGAGTCGGGCAGAACCGTAAGCCGTCCGGCAGCGCCTTCCGCCCCGGAAAAAACCGCGGCACAGCCGAAGGCAGCCCCGGCAAAACCGGCTGCAGCACCGCAACCGGCAGCCGTTCAGCAACCCATGCCGTCGCTGGATGACGTTCAGCAAAAATTCGAAGGCAAACGCGCCGAAGTCCTGCCGATGGACAATATCCGCAAACGCATTGCCGATCACATGGTGATGAGCAAACATACTTCGCCGCACGTTTACGGCGTTGCAGAAGTGGATTTTACCAACGCACTATCGCTGGTGACCAAAAATCGCGAAAGCTGGCAACAGCGCGAAAAAATGAAGCTGACGGTCAACCCGCTGATTTTGTATTCCGTGGCCAAAGCGCTCACCGATTTCCCGGACATCAACGCATCGGTGGAAGGACATAATATTGTAAAATATAATTATTCGAACATCGGGATGGCTGTGGCAACCGATCGCGGATTGCTGGTGCCCGTCCTCAAAAATGCAGATGAAATGAATTTTCGCGGTGTTGCGCGAAATGCATATGATTTGGCGATCCGCACCCGCGACCGCAAACTGAAGCCCGACGAAGTAACTGGCGCAACCTTTACTGTTACCAATTACGGCGTGTTCGGAAACGTGATCGGTTTCCCGATCATCAACCAGCCGAACGTAGCGATTTTGGGTGTTGGTGCCATCAAAAAACGCCCGGTTGTTCTGGAAACCGAACACGGTGATATCATCGCGATTCGCCAGATTGGTTACATGACGCTGTCTTACGATCACCGGATTGTCGATGGCGAACTGGGTGACAAATTCCTGCAGCGCGTTCGTGAATATCTGGAAAACTTCCAGGAAGACTGGCTGTAGCAACTCAAGATAGCACGTTCATCCGACTGATTTTGAAATAAAAAAGGATACAAAATGGAGCGGAAACGCACCCGGCCAGATTGGCTGAAAGTAAAATTTTCCGTTAACGAGAGTTACAAAGACATGCTGGAACTCGTTCGGGAAAACAATTTGCACACAGTTTGCCAGGAAGCCCGTTGCCCGAATCAAAGCGAATGCTGGGGTAAAGGCACCGCAACATTGATGATTTTGGGCGATACCTGCACTCGCTCCTGCGGCTTTTGTGCCGTCAAAACCGGTCGTCCGACGGGATATGACCGGCATGAACCGTATCGCGTGGGGCAGGCTGTTCGATTGATGAATTTGAATCACGTGGTCATCACCTCCGTGAACCGTGATGAGCTGAAAGATCAGGGTTCGGAAGTTTGGGCGGAAACCATTCTGCAAATCCGCAAGCAATCCCCCAAAACATCGGTGGAAGTGCTGATTCCCGATTTTAAAGGCGTTTGGGAACCCCTGAAAACGGTGATCGACGCGCACCCGGATATTCTGGCGCATAACACGGAAACGGTTCCGCGATTGCACCGCCGGGTTCGCCCTCAGGCAAAATACGCCCGTTCGCTGGAAGTGCTCGAAAAATCCAAACATAACGGGATGGTTACCAAAACCGGCATCATGGTTGGACTTGGTGAGACCCGGGAGGAAATTATTGATCTGATGCGCGATCTGGCTGCAATTCAGGTAGATATTTTTACGATCGGACAATATTTGCAACCCACCAAAAGGCACCTTCCGGTGGAGCGTTTTGTGCACCCGGACGAATTTGCCGAATACAAAAAAATCGGTGAGGAATTGGGTATCAAACACGTTGAATCCGGACCGCTGGTGCGCAGTTCCTACCATGCGGAAGAGCAGGTTGAGACGATGCGACAAGGTCCCTGCGGAACGCCCACACCATCGGTTATTTAATTTGCTAAAAAAAGATCAAGCCCTTGCAAACAGTTTTTGTAAGGGCTTTTTCACAGCCTGAAAAACCATTTAATCTCTTGACTATTTCGAATAATTATTGTTAATTGTGCCTGCCGAACAAAAAATCAGTCAGTTTTTTGCCCCCAAATTTCCCTTAGCCGTTTAAGATTTTCAATCTTAATTGGGATTCATCTATTGCTTATAATTTCTGAAAAAAATGTATTACATAAATTAGTCTCTTACAGGTTATACAGAAAAGACGAAAAAGGCTGAATGAAATGAAAGTAGGCGTTCTGAAAGAGACATTTCCTGACGAACGACGGGTAGCTCTTGTTCCTGCCGGTGTAACAATCCTAAAAAAATCTGGTTTGGATGTTGAAGTTGAAGCTGGTTCAGGTAATGCCGCCGGTTTCACCGACGATGAATATCGCGACAAAGGGGCTGAAATTATCGCCGATCGCAACGCGATTTTATCCAATGCGGATATTTTGTTACAGGTGCGCGGATATGGTGCGAATCCCGAATTCGGAAAGAATGATCTCAAAAGCAGCAAGCCCGGTCAAATTGTGATTGGGTTTCAGGAACCGTTAACCGCAAAAGCCGAAATGAGCGCGTATGCAGAGCATAAGCTGACGGTATTTGCAACAGAGTTGGTTCCGCGTATTACCCGCGCTCAAAGTATGGATACGCTGTCTTCGATGGCGAACCTCGCCGGTTACAAAGCTGTGTTGCTGGCTGCAAACTACCTCCCCAAAATTTTTCCGATGATGATGACTGCCGCGGGGACAATTGTCGCTGCAAAAGTTTTGATCGTTGGTGTCGGCGTTGCCGGATTGCAAGCGATTGCTACCGCACGGCGATTGGGTGCGATTGTGCATGCATACGATATTCGTCCTGCTGTAAAAGAGCAGGTGCTGAGCCTCGGCGCCAAATTTGTTGAAATGGAACTGGAAGCCGGCGATGCAGAAACATCTGGCGGATACGCCAAAGCGATGGACGAGGAATTCTATCGCAAACAGCGTGAACTGATGACCAAGGTTGTTTCCGAAAGCGATGTGGTAATTACCACCGCTGCAATCCCCGGTAAAAAAGCACCGATTTTGGTGACGGAAGATATGGTCAAACATATGCATCCGCGATCAGTGATTGTCGATCTCGCTGCCGAGCGTGGCGGAAACTGCGAAATTACAGTTCCGGGCGAAGTCGTTGAAAAACATGGTGTTACGATTGTCGGCACAGCAAACTTGCCATCTGAACTGGCATACAATGCCAGCCAGGCTTACTCCAAAAACCTGACTAATTTTGTTGCACTTTTGGTGAAAAAAGGTGAGTTGGAAATCAACATGGAAGATGAAATTATCGCAGAAAGCATGGTCACTCGCGATGGTGCAATAGTAAATAACAAGGTAAAAGAAGCGCTTCAGCTTTAATAGTATTAGCGATTTACCTCGTATACATTTTGATTAATACGGTAGGAAAGAAATGGACTTAATATCAGCTCTAACGGTTTTTGTTTTGGCGATTTATGTCGGATTCGAAGTCATTACAAAGGTCCCACCAACATTACACACACCGCTGATGTCCGGTTCTAATGCAATTTCGGGCATTACTTTGGTTGGGGCAGTCATTGCAACCGGAGTAATGCTTCATCCGGATGTCGCTTCTACATATATCCTGGGGTATTCGCTGACGAATATTCTTGGATTTCTTGCAGTTGTTTTTGCGACGATAAACGTTGTTGGCGGTTTTATGGTAACCCACCGAATGTTGGAAATGTTCAAAAAGAAGGACTAATTCATGCCAAGTGCATTTATAAACATTACTTACCTTGTCGCTTCGGTCCTGTTTATTATGGGACTTAAAGGTCTGACACACCCTCGTACAGCTGTTCGGGGAAATATTTTGGGCGCTTTTGGGATGGGACTGGCAGTATTGGTCACATTATCTCAAGGAAATTTGAGTTTTGAATTAATTATCGCGGGCATCGTGATCGGTTCGGCTATTGGCGCTGTGCTGGCTGTTAAGATTGAAATGACCGCTATGCCCCAACTCGTTGCTGTATTTAACGGTTTTGGCGGTGGTGCATCGGTTTTGGTTGCCGGTGCGGAACTGGTGAATCCGGAGGCTGCGCCAATTCTGCAATCGTTGGTAGCAATTATGCTATCCGGTTTGATTGGTGCCATTACTTTTTGGGGTAGTTTGGTCGCTTTTGCCAAGCTGCAAGGGGTGGTTGTGCCGGATCAGCCGGTGCGTTATCCCGGTGAGCAAATTGTAAAAGTGCTGCTACTTGTCGGATCGATAGTACTTAGCGTAATCGTCGTTATGGATCCCAGCGCAGTTAATATGTATTGGATCATGGTGGCAATTGCTTCCGTTCTTGGCGTATTGCTGGTAATTGCCATCGGCGGAGCCGATATGCCTGTGGTTGTTGCTTTGTTGAACTCGTATTCCGGTTTGGCTGCGGCTGCTACCGGCTTTGTGCTTTCCAATAGTGTGTTAATTATTGCCGGATCTTTGGTTGGAGCATCTGGATTGATCCTTACAAATATCATGTGCAAAGCAATGAACCGCTCATTAACAAATGTGTTGTTTGGCGGTTTTGGTGCGGTCTCCCAAGTTTCCAAAGGCGACGATATTTACGGCGGTAAAGTAAAATCGACATCTCCCGAAGAATTGGCAATGCTATTAGAGACAGCCAGTCGAGTGGTTGTCGTTCCGGGATATGGTATGGCTGTTGCTCAAGCTCAGCATGCCGTTCGAGATCTGTTCAATTTTCTTGAATCGAAAGACATTTCCTGTGAATTTGCAATTCACCCGGTTGCTGGTCGTATGCCCGGACACATGAATGTGCTGTTAGCTGAAGCGGATATTCCATATGACAAGCTGGTTGAGATGGACGATATTAATCCAACCATGCAACAGGTCGATGTTGCCATTGTGCTCGGCGCAAATGATGTGGTCAATCCGCTGGCAAAAACAGATCCGACAAGTCCGATCGCCGGAATGCCAATTATCGATGTTGATAAAGCGAGAACTGCTGTTATTATCAAACGTAGTTTGAGCGCCGGTTTTGCCGGAATTCCTAATCCGCTTTTTGCCGCAGACAATGCATTAATGTTGTTTGGGGATGGAAAAAAAGTAATTCAGGAATTAGTGAGTGCTTTAAAGGAAAATGCATAAGTCAGCTTTATAGATGTCACAGCTCTCACCTGATCTGATATTGGAAAATATCCGGGATCAATTTTGCTACCCATAGCAGGTAAAAAAATCAGGAATTATTCCTGATTTTGAAGAAAAATTACTTGACTAAATGGCAATTTATTGCTAATGTTGGAATTGTCTTTTGGAAAAAATTCACAAGAAATGCTGATATTTTCTTGGATATAAATGTTCTTTAATGCCTACTGGCAAATCAACTCTTAAGGAGCAGTTTGTATGAACTTATTTGATTCTTTACTATCCGTGCCCCGAGCGGATCATTTACAGATTGCCAAATATATTGTTATCGTAATGTCGCTGTTGTTCATTCCTTATATAAGCATTTTATTTGGAACAACCCTGTTTTCACTGGGGTTCAGCGTTCGCGGTAAATTCGAAGAAAACAGCCTGTTTACAAAATTTTCCAAAGATTTGGTTGACAAGCTTTTTGGCAATTGGGCAACTGCTTTGGTTATGGGTGTCTTTCCTGTTGTAACAATGTTAATCAGTTTCAGCCAAATGCTCTATGGGACTACTGCAAATGTTAGCCAATACTTTTTAGTATTGCTAATTAATGTTGCCGTAGCGGTATTAATAACGTTTCTCTATCGCAAAAGTTTCGTAAATCGTGAGAAGTCGTTTTTAGTGCATGTTTTGCTGGGATTGGCTGCATTGGGCGGATTGAAAGCCACATTTTTCATATTTTCCAGCACTTTGTCTCTAGTTTTGTTCCCAGAAAGATGGAGCCTTATTCAATCGGTTGTGCCGTTAACGTTTGACTGGATCGTGGTTGCAAGATTTTCCCATTTTATGATGGCGGCTTTAGCTATGACGGGAGCAGCAATCTTGTTTTTCTTCTTCAACTGGATGGGCGGCAAAAAAGACATGAACACTGAATATAGCGATTATGTCCGCAAATTTGGCGGCGGAATTGCACTCGGAATGTCAATTGTGTCAACAATTTTTCTGCTCTGGTATTTTATTACGCTTCCGGTTATGGCGAAATCGTATGGTGTTTTTATCAGCGGGATGATTGGTGTTATCGTTCTGTTGATCGTTTGTTATTACGCTTATGCATTACTACGTGATGCGCAGGTTAAACATGGAAAATCCGTGTTTGGCTTTTTTATGCTCTTTTTCCTGATCGTATTGATAAACGACAATATTGCCAGAGAAAATTCACTCCACTACCAGAACTACGCGCTTAACATTCTTCATCTCGAAAAAATGCAACAAATAGAAAATGACCGTGCAGAGCGCGGTGGGGCAGAAGCATCCATTGAGCTTGGACAGCAAATTTACAATTCCAAATGCGTCGCTTGTCATCAGTTTGAACAACGCGTGGTTGGACCGCCTTATATTTCCGTTCTTCCAAAATATGAAGGTGATATGGAAAAATTGAAGCAGTTTATTCTGAATCCTGTAAAAGTAAATGCGGATTACATTGCAATGCCCAATCAGGGACTCAAGCCTCATGAAGCGGAATCTGCTGCGATGTTCTTGATGAAGGAATACGAAGAGAAATACAAAAATCAATAACAATGAACACTAAAAAAACCATAGATAGCAGGAGTTAAATATGCGGTTTGTCGTACCAATATTATTAACCCTTGTGTTTAGCGTTTTTGTACTGGCGATTCTGGGAATGACCACGTTTTGGGTAGAATGGCAAAAACCGGATCCGCAGCCGATTGCTTATCCTCACGATTTTCACGCAGGATCTGCAATAACGACGCTAAGCGACGGCAAAGTGGCTGCCGGTTTGGGTTTACAATGCACCCATTGCCATCAATATGTGGATAAATCGCGATTCGCGACGATTCCGGCGGTATCAATCTGCGCAGAATGTCACACAAAATTGCCACCAAGGACTGATGAGTTGCAAAAACTGAAAGCCTACCTTGATAACAACGAACCGATCGTTTGGCAGCGAATCCACAGTGTTCCCAAACATGTTTACTTTTCTCATAAAAGGCATGTGAAATATTATGCCGACGAAAAGGGTATGGAAGTCGGGAACGGTGAAATTTGCGCCAAATGCCATGGTAATATGCAGGTTGTAAAAGAAGTTAAACAGGTTACTACATTAAGAATGGGATTTTGCGTTTCTTGCCATCGAGCAGAAAATGCTCCGCAGGATTGTTGGACTTGTCATAAGTAATTTTGAGACCACCTGGAGGAATAGCTCTAATGAAGAGAAGAGATTTTTTGAAATTTATCGGGATGGCATCAAGCGCAACGGTTTTAACATCCTGTGGTGTGGAAAAGAGCACCGAAAAGATTATTCCGTTGCTGGTTCCTCATACGGAACCGGATTACCTCCCCGGTGAACCCATGTTTCGCAATTCTGTCTGTACTGAGTGTAGTGCGGGTTGCGGAGCCGAAGTTCGTTTGGTAGAATTCAATGCTGTAAAATTGGATGGCATTAAAGGGCATCCATTAAATGATGGTGCGCTGTGTTTGCGCGGACAGTCTTCGCTGATGCGTTTATACCATCCGGAACGATTGAAAACACCCATGCTCCAGAAAAGAAATATGACGGAATTGGAGCGGATGCAAGGATCAGCCTTTGAAGTTGTAACTTGGGCCAAAGCATATGAAGTAATTGCTGAGCAACTGAATCAGTCCAACAATAGCGGCAAAC
Source organism: Calditrichia bacterium (assembly GCA_020634975.1). Lineage (NCBI taxonomy): Bacteria > Pseudomonadati > Calditrichota > Calditrichia > Calditrichia bacterium. The sequence continues at coordinate 84,091 of JACKAQ010000006.1, forward strand.
AAAATGTTTATCTCTCCGGTAAAGTATCCGGTTCCACCGCCGCGTTGCTTTCTGATTTTATGAATGCTACTGGAACGGCTCATGTTTCGTATGAAACATATACCCACGCAAATTTGCGAAAAGCGAATGAAGTCGTTTTCGGTAGAAATGAAATCCCGGCTTACCAGATCGATAAATCAGATTTATTGATTTCCATCGGTGCCGATATGATCGAAACATTTGTCAATCCGGTCAGCAATTCCGTTCAACTGGAAAAAGCCCGCAAAAATAATAACTTGAAATGGATGCACATCGAACCGCATGCATCACTTTCCGGTTTCAAGGCAAATCATACGCTAAAGGTAAAGCCGGGTAGTGAAGGATATTTACTGGCGTTTCTGTTGGGTAATTTTAGCGGCGGAAATGCGTTACCGGCTGGCATTGCAGAACAATTGCCATCGGTAAATGCTGGCAAAGCAACGCAGGAAACCGGATTATCCGCAGATCAACTAAACGAAATTGTTAGTGCAATGCGTAATGCCCGTAACCCGTTATTGGTTGTTGGTGGCGTTTCTACCGAACAACCGGGCGGGTTATCTGTTGCATTGTTGGCTACATTGCTTCAGGCTGCATCCGGTATGATTAATAATACCATCGATTTTTCTCACAGCGTTGCCAATACCGCCGGAACTGCCAAAGATCTTGAAAATCTCGCACGTCAATTGAAAGCAAATCAGGTTGGGGTGCTGTTCGTTTCAAATACAGATCCAATGAGCAATGCACCGGCAAGTACTGGAATCGCTGAAGCAATCTCAAATGCTGGTTTCAGGGTGGCGTTCAGTGATTTTATGAATGAAACGACCAAAAATTGTGATCTCGTTTTGCCGCTATCCCATACGTTCGAAACCTGGCAGGATATCGAAGTTCGACAAGGTTTAACGGCGTTTAGTAAGCCGGTCTTGAAAGAAAAATTGTTTGATACACGTAGCGAAGGCGAAGCCTTATTTGAGCTTTCCCAAAAAATAAAAGGCGGCGAAACAACAGCAACCTACGCAGACTGGATTCAGCAACGATGGTCTACCCGTTTTGGCGCAGAAAATGTGGAAGGTGTTTTGCAAGCTGGATTTAGCTACGATAAAACCAACACTGTTTCTGTTGCAGTACAGCGAAATGCTGTGATTTCCGCGATGGCATCTTTAAAAATGGCGAGCGCGGTCAGTGGTGCAACTGCATATGTGATGCCCTCGATTCGTGCGTTTGATGGTCGCAGCAGCGTGTTGCCGCTGGCATATGAAATCCCCGATCCACTGACGACAATCAGCTATGGACAGTGGATTTCGATGTCGAAAGAAGATGCGGAAGAGATGAATATTCACGATACAGATCTGGTCATCAAAATGCGCGATGTCCTGACTGTTTCATCAAATGGCGCTTCCAAAGATTTTGCGAACTTTGTTCAACCCGGATTGCAAAAAAATGTGTTCACATTGCAGCGCGATCAGGTTGGAGCAGACATGCTCACCTTTGATACCGAAACAGGTGAATGCATTTCCCGGCTTGATGGCGTTCAGATCAGTAATGCCGGCACCAAACGGTCACTGTCGATCATGGCAGGTTCCATGGAGCAAGGTCACAGAAATATTGTTCGGGAAGAACATCCTCATGAAATTCCATGGTTGAAAGGCGATGAAACGCTCTATCCGGATATGAATGAGTATTATCCGACCTATCGATGGGGAATTTCAGTTGACATGGAATCCTGCATCGGCTGTTCTGCATGTGTTGCCGCATGTTATATCGAAAACAACATTCCGGTAGTTGGCGAGAGCGAGCATCTCAAAGGACGCGAAATGTCCTGGTTGCGTATCCAGCCGTATTATTTTGAAGACGGCTCAATGGATACATTGGTTATGATGTGCCAGCAGTGCGATTATGCACCCTGTGAAAACGTCTGCCCTGTATATGCAACCTATCATAACGAAGAAGGGTTGAACGTGATGGTTTATAACCGCTGCGTGGGTACCCGCTATTGCCACAACAACTGCCCGTATAAAGTTCGTCGCTTTAATTGGTTCGATTGGACTGATCAAGGTGCATGGGCAGAGCCGATGACCCGAATGGTAAACCCGGATGTTTGGGTTCGCCCGAAAGGGGTTATGGAAAAATGCACGTTCTGTGTTCAACGGATTCGCCGTGGAAAAGATCGTGCAAAAGATGAAGGCCGGACCGTTCGCGACGGTGAAATTCGCACCGCCTGCCAGGATGCCTGTCCGACAGATGCCATCACGTTTGGTAATATGAAAGATGAAAACGCAATGGTTTACAAAAAATCGCAATCCAATCGAAAGTTCCGTGTGCTGGAAGTATTGGGCGTTGGTCCCGCAGTGCACTACTTGCGCAAGGAGGAACAAGCATGAGTTCTTATGTAAATGCTCCGGGTGATGCCAGCGGCACTCGCGAGCAAGAATATTACGCATTCAACTACAAGGAGCAGATGGAACGGGATGTTTTTGCCGCAATCGGCAAGCCCAAACCGCTGTTCTGGCTGGCATTATTGATTGCACTTACCTGCGTGGGTATCGGAGCCGTTTGTTGGGCGATTCAGATCAGCAATGGTCTTGGGGAAGCCGGGATTATGAATCCGGTGGGTTGGGGTGTTTATATTACAGACTTTGTGTTTTGGGTCGGTATTGCACACTCCGGAACATTGATTTCTGCAATTCTCTTTTTGTTCCGGGCTAAATTTCGGAATCGTTTCAATCGAACAGCAGAAGCCATGACCGTATTTGCAGTGTTAACTGCAGGGCTTTTTCCGCTAATCCACCTTGGACGGGTTTGGTTCGGGTATTGGCTGTTTCCATATCCCAACCAGCGCTACCTTTGGGTTAACTTTAAATCACCGTTGGTTTGGGACGTGTTCGCAGTTAGCACTTATTTGACGGTGTCGGTAGTTTTCTGGTATATCGGGTTAGTGCCGGATTTGGCAATTGCCCGCCGAATAAAATCCGGTGTCATTCAGAAAAAACTTTATGGCATTTTCTCGCTCGGTTGGACAGGCACTTATAATGAGTGGAAACATTACAATCAGCTTTACAAATTTCTTGCAGCACTTGCTACGCCACTGGTGCTTTCAGTTCACTCCGTCGTGTCCTGGGACTTTGCGATGGGCGTTGTTTACGGTTGGCACACCACAATTTTTGCACCGTATTTTGTTGCCGGTGCAATCTTTTCCGGGTGTGCGATGGTAATCACCCTGATGGTTCCAATGCGTAAAATTTTCAGCCTTGAAAAATATATTACGGTTGATGATTTTGAGAAACTGGCAAAATTACTCATGCTAACCGGTTTGATTGTTTCATATGCATATATTGTGGAATTGGCCTTAGCAATTTACAGCGGCAACGTTTTCGAGTATGAACAATTTGTGTATCGACTTACCGGCGACTATGCATGGGCATACTGGACAATGATATTGTGTAACGTTATTTCGCCGCTTAGCTTGTTTGTAACGCGCTTGCGCCGTAGCTTAATCTATCTCTGGATCTTATCAATACCAATTAATATTGGTATGTGGTTCGAGCGATTCAACATCATCGTTATTTCGTTGGCAAAAGATTTTGATCCTTATAATTTTGGAATATACTCTCCCTCTATGATTGAATGGGGAATCACTATCGGTAGCTTTGGCTGGTTTTTTATGTGGTTCCTGATGTTCACTAAAACCATACCTGTTCTTCCTGTCACAGAATTGAAGGAGGAGGTCGAATAATGGAATTTAAATTTAAAGACAAATCGGAATTTCTGAGCAAACTGGAAGAGCTGCTGAAAAAAGGGTTAACACCAAAGCAAATGAGTTTGGTGATGCCTCACCCGGATCACGATATTGAACATCTGGTTGAGCATTATTGGAAGCCTAGCAAATTGAAATTTTTCACGCTCGCCGGTGGTTTAACAGGTTGCCTAAGCGGATACGCGCTTACGATCTGGACATCTTATGACTGGCAACTCGTGACCGGTGGTAAGCCATTCGCATCCATCCCGGCATATACCGTCATCGCATTCGAATTAACAATTTTGTTGGGTGCGTTGGCTTCCTTTGCAGGATTGCTTTTGATGGGGCGTTTGCCGCGATTCAGCAAAATGCTGACTCCCGACAATTATGGAAATGAATACGTAATAATTCTAAATGAGGATAAGTAGTGGGCATGAATTCAAAAGTATTACTGGCATTTGTTTTAGGTGCGGTTGCCCTCGGGGTCTTTGAATTTTTTACTCACGGTGGTTCCCTGCTCTATTGTTTGATGTTTTTTGTGGCAGTATCCCAAGGCCCCATTACGATTATGGCAGCAGCGGATATTGTTAGTGCAAAATGGCATCATCCTTACAAATCTGTGATGTTCTCAATGCGGCACATGAATCTGTTCTTGGCAATTGCCTTTGCAATTTTTTTCGGAATCAGTATGTCAAATGGCAGTTTTGAAGAGATATTTGTCAATTGGATGCACGGACACCAAACCGCATGGCTGAATCCCGAGTTCTTCGGTATTCGGAATGTTGTTCTATTGTTACTGGCATGGCTGGTATCCAATAAATTTGCCAAAACATCGTTAACAAATGGCAAAGGACGCACTCCATGGGCTTTAGCTTGGGTGTTTACTTTTGTGATCGGTCAAACCATTTATGCGTTTGATTGGGTGATGTCTTTACAATACCCGTGGATTAGCACGTTGTTTGGCGCATATTTCTTTGTGGAAGCATTCTACTCTGGACTGGCTTTGGCAGCTGTATTCACTTTCTTTAAATATCAACATTTTATTGAAAATTATTCCGAAAAATCATTTAAAAAATCTCAAATGGATATGATGACCCTGTTTTTCGGATTCAGTGTTTTTTGGGCATATCAGTTCTTCTCACAATATATTGTGATTTGGTATGGCAATATCCCCGAAGAAGTTGCTTTCATCAAACAACGTTTGGATATGTTTTCCGGATTGCTGTATATGGTGATTGTGATCATGTTTGTGATCCCGTTCATCACTTTATTATTCCGCAGCAACAAAAGTAACCCCAAATTTGTAATGGGAATCGGGTTTCTTGTGTGGTCCGGAATTTTACTGGAACGTGTGTTTATGTTGGCACCACACGCTGATCTGAATCCTGTTATTACACTGGTGGAATTTTTGATAATGAGCGGTGTCTTTTACTGGGTAATCAAAAACCAGAACGATCCATTGCCTCAGTCTGTAAACTCTTAATTTACAATAGATTATGTGTTTAAATTAAGCCCGATCACCTGTGGTCGGGCTTTTTTTAATTTGGAGGAAAAATGCGATCCGAAAAACTTGTTTTTACGAATGCCAAAGGCCAGCAACTGGCGGCACGGCTGGATTTTCCGGTAACCCGGAAACCTGGTGCATACGCGTTATTTGCACATTGTTTTACCTGTTCCAAAAATTTGAATGCCGTTCGCAATATTAATCGTGCGTTAACAGCGCAGGGGATTGCGGTTTTGCGCTTCGATTTTACCGGGTTGGGGGAAAGCGAAGGCGATTTTGCCAACACCAATTTCTCATCAAATATTGATGATTTGTTGAGCGCAGCCGAATTTCTTGCAAAAGAGTACGAAGGTCCGCAAATTCTGATCGGGCACTCACTCGGTGGTGCTGCCGTGTTGCAAGCCGCTGCCGAAATCCCATCCTGCAAAGCGGTTGTAACCATTGGTGCACCGTGCGATCCTGCCCATGTTTTGCAATTGCTCAATGATGCTCGGGAAACAATCGAAGCATCCGGCGAAGCCGAGGTTGAACTTGCCGGACGTCAATTCAAGATAAAAAAGCAATTTCTTGACGATCTGGAAACTACCCGAATGAAAGAAAAAATTGCAAAGCTCAAAAAAGCACTGCTGATTTTTCATTCGCCGATGGATAATACTGTCGGTATCGAAAATGCACGACATATTTACGAAACAGCCAAACACCCCAAAAGCTTTATAACATTGAGCAATGCGGATCATTTATTAACTAAAGAAGAAGATTCCTGCTATGTTGGTGATGTGATCACTGCTTGGGCGAAACGCTATATCACATTAGAGCATACTGTAGAGTTGCTCGGCGAAGAACGCGGTACCGTGGTTGTACGAACCGGGCGTGACCACTATTACACTGAAATTTTGGCAAATGGACACCCGATAGTTGCTGATGAACCGGAAAAACTGGGTGGCACGAATTTGGGTGCTGCTCCATACGATTTGCTTTCCGCTGCGTTGGGTGCCTGCACAACAATTACAGTGCGAATGTATGCGGATCGCAAAGAATGGCCGATGGAATCTATCACTGTGCGGATCAACCATCGCAAAGTTGATGCAAAAGATTGCGATGAATGCCACAGCGAAACCGGAAAAGTGGATATCTTTGACCGCGAGCTCGAAATTATTGGTGATTTGAGTGAGGAGCAACGCGCGCGGTTATTCGAAATTGCCGATCGGTGTCCGGTTCACCGCAGCCTGCATGGCGAAACGCTGGTTCGCAGCAAATTGAAGTCCGTCGATTGACAATTTGCACATTTTTGCGCAACGAATTTAAATTTTGCGAAAACCATTAATATAGAATTGCTAAGTTCAATATTAACAGATAATAAGCTGTCATTAATATGTTTATGTTCCCCAACCGTTTTAATTGACCGGAGTTAAAATGTTGGGGAATTTTTTTAACCAAAAATCTAACGTAATGCTGTTCTAAAGTATTGTAATTATTGAAATAAGACATCAAACAACATCTGTTTTACAATCCCGTTAGTCAGGATATTAATAATTGTGTAGATGACATTTGGCAATCTGTAAATCGCTGCAATCCCTTTATTAGCATATACGTTATGTGAAAATGGAGATGACATGCGGTTGTTGCAATTAATGATTTTTCTACAGATGTGGTCAATTGCCATCCATGCCGCCAATTGCGATTTGCGGCTGTTGATCCATAACATTGATGACCAGAACATAACTGTCGAATTTCAGGCAAAATCCCCTGAGGGAATCGGATCGGGAAATTTGGTGATCCGGTTTAACCCGTTGGCAATTACTGCACCCACATTACTCAAACACCAGTTTCCATCTGCGAATTTTTACCCACCACAATTAACACAGCCGTATGGCAAAAGCAGTTTGTCGCTCAATATCGAACGCCGGGAAAATAGTTCAGGATTGTTATTTTCTGATGATTTCCAAACGGTGGCTACTGTTCGGTTTCAAAAAATAAAAGAGGGCGAAGCGTTCAATTTTGAATGGATAAATAGCGTTGATCTACCAAATTCAAGCATTGTTTTTGATAGCTATGATAATGAAAAACAAGAGGTTGTGAGCTTGCAGATTTTCGATGTTGAAAATATCACTCCAACTCAACTTCCGGAAAATTTTGTTTTGCTGGACAACTACCCAAATCCATTCAACCCAGAAACGACCATTCGATTTTATGTGCCGGAAAACCAACAGTTAACAAAGCTTGAACTCAATGTTTTTAATAGCCTTGGCGCACAAGTTCGCAATTTGGTGGTCGATTATTTTACCGGTGGTTTTCACGAAATTCGTTGGAACAGTACGGATAATGCCGGAAATCAGGTTGCATCCGGGATGTATTTGCTTGTTTTGAAAACGCCTTCGGGTATCAAAACCCGAAAACTGCTGCTGGTAAAATAAAATGGTTTTATAAACAAATGCCCCTTTCTTCGCCAAAAATTATTCCGGTGCTGTTATTTCTTGCGGCAACAATTTTACAACTATACGCCCAGATTGCACCGCCAAAACCCGGCGTTTCCGTGCCGCTGGTTTATTTCTCCCGCATTCAGGAATCACCGGATGCATTTACATTCAAACAGGCATTTTTGGCAGAATCCAGAGAAATAGCGGCAACCAATCAACGGTTGGAAAATCACCAGTCATCGAATATCCCCCAACAGAGATTGCATTTTTCGGGCGAAAAAGCAATTCCGGTTTTAACCGTAAAATTCGCAAATGCATTAATTGAGCCATTTTCTGTAACCGATTTGCAGCAACAGCTATTCGACGGTCCCTGGCCAACAGGAACGCTTTCCGATTACTACCGGGAAATTTCATACGGTCAATTTTCATTCACCGGAACGGTATATGATTGGCACACGCTATCCCGAAATGATGCATATTACGAAGGCGCCAGCAACGGATTGGGGCACGATTCGCGAACAGGCGAGTTGCTGAAAGAAACACTGCAATCCAATGATGTGCTGATCGATTTTGGAGCATACGACAACGACGGTCCCGACGGCTTTCCCAATTCCGGCGACGATGACGGTTTTGTGGATTTTGTGACGATTGTGCATGCTGAAAGCGGTGGCGAATGCGGCAACAGTAATATTTGGTCGCACCGCTGGACGTATGGCGCGTGGTGGAACGGTGCCGATTTTGTGACTGATGACGCCGCAGCAAACGGCGGCAAGATTCGTATTCGCGATTACGTGATAACTCCCGGATTAAATTGCGATGGCGTTACCATGATCTCCAAAGGCATTTTTTGTCATGAATTCGGGCATGCGCTCGGGTTGCCGGATTTATACGATCTCGATCAGAGTTCGGAGGGCATCGGCAACTGGTGTTTGATGGCATCGGGAAATTGGCTAACGCCGGATTCGCCGGCGCACATGAGTGCATGGTGCAAAGCACAACTGGGTTGGATTCAACCGGAAATTATTTCGTTGCGGGACAGTACGGCGATCAACGATTGGCTTTTCGATGGGCGGTTATTGCCGGTGGAAACGGATGCATCCGCATTAAAAATTTATCCTGACGATGATGTAAACGAATATTTTTTAATCGCTTATCGCACCAAAACTGGATTTGATAAATATTTACCGGGTGAAGGTTTGCTGGTTTGGCACGTCGATGATACGCAAACGAGCAACCGAAACGAGTGGGTGCCCGGCAGCGATCCGGGACGCCATTTTCGGGTGGCGTTGGAGCAGGCGGACGGTCGGTGGGATCTCGAAAATAGCAGCAATCGGGGGGATGGCGGGGACCCGTTTATTCAAACAACGTTCGATTGCAACAGCTTGCCAGCATCCCAAAATTATGCATCCGATGGTTTGCCATTTCGATTGCACCCGGTTCAGCAATCTGCCAGCGAAGTCATTTTTACAGTGGACGGCATTTGCAGTGTTCCCGAAATTACCGTCACACCACAACAATTGCAACTTCAACCGACAACGGGCGATTCCTCTTTTTTCACATTCGAGATCGCAAATTTGGCAGCAGCAAACGCACCGCCGCTGGAATGGCAATTGGTGAAACGATTGGAAGCTGCCGCCGCTTTGCAGCCAGCAGCTTATGTAAATTCATATTTATCAACAGCCTCACCTGAAAAAGGTGGAACTGATTTTCGGGGTGCAAATGTCGCAAATTCAAGTCAGTCAGGAAATTCCTTTGGTTACCGTTGGCACAGCAGCGATTCGGCAAATGGGATCCCATTTCAATGGACGGATATTTCTGCCATCGGCGAACGATTGCCGCTCGGTGATGACAACGCGATTTCTGTAGCTCTACCTTTCGATTTTCCATTTTACGGCAAACTGTTTGAAACAGCAATCGTATCGGCAAACGGATTTTTGACATTCGAAAGTGATATTGGCAATAGCTATTGGCATCAGTTGATGCCGGATGTTCAATCGCCGAATGGGCTGATTGCCGGATTTTGGCGTGATTTGAATCCCGCCCGGAGCGGTAATGTTTTTGTTTCTCACAATATTGCATTAAATAGCTGGGTATTGCAATTTGAGAAAGTGGTAGATTACTCCGGCAGCAGCGAATATACTTTTCAAATTTTGCTATTTCCGGACGGAGAAATTCGGTTGTTGTATTTGGCGATGACGGGCAATTTGCAAACCGGGAGCATTGGAATTGAGGCACCAGGCGGTGTTGATGGGTTGCCAATTTCGTTCAATTCAGCATTTGTTCACAACCAGTTAGTTGTGCAAATTCTCCCGCCGGATGATTTTCCGTGGCTAACCATTTATCCGAAAAACGGTAAAATTTATCCGGGCGAAATCCAAACCGTTCAACTGGCGTTTCGGAACAGCGATGTACCGCCGCAATTTTCGGGAATGTTCCAGGTTTACAACAATAGCTCCATCGGTGCGATTTTGGATATTCCGATATCCATTCAATCAACAGAAATTGACCAGCATTTGCTAAACATAAAAGTGCTGTTGGAGGGAGCGATTTCTGGTGAAATAATGCGCACTGATCTGGCTGACCAAATGATTTTGCCGATGCAGCAACCCTTTTCCGGTTTGCCGTGGGAATATCGCAGCAGCGAATCGATTGCAATCATGCCGGAAAATGTCACCGATTGGGTGTTGGTGACACTTTCGCCGGATGCTGGCGGAACGAATATCGCGGCTCAGCGCGCAGGACTGCTGACCCGCGATGGGCAAATCACCGAAGTTGACGGGCAAACACCGCTGGTGTTCGGTCATTTGGCTGCGGGAGAATATTTTATCCGGGTTGACCATCGTAATCACTTGCCGGTGAGCAGTCGATTGCCTGTTCGTATCGATAGCAATATTGTAAATTATGATTTTTCCACAGCAGGGACATTTGCCGTTGAACGGGCGCAAATCGAAATTGACAACGGTGTTTGGGCAATGCGCAGCGGCGACGCAACCGGCGATGCCGGGATAGATATACGCGATAAAATCAACGGATGGCAATTGCAAAAAGGTGCCGTTAACGGCTATTTCAGTGCGGATTTTAATCTGGATGGCAAAGTGGATTCAGTGGATGTGGCAATTTGGCGAAAAAACAATGGCATTTCTGCCATCGATTTTTCCGGCGAAAATTAACTATTTTATCTCGGCAGTTTCATCATACATATCACCTTCATAATTTCCCGCAACAGAATTATTTACCAAATTTGGTCGCGAGCCTTTCAAAATACTGATGCCGTAACCCTGGTTGCCACGGCAGGTATTATTTTGGATCAGACCGCCGTTTTGGGTGATCAGCAAACTGATGCCATCGCCACGATTTTGCAAAATTTCGTTGCCCTGAATGGAGGGTTTTGCCTGGTTGAGCACTTCGATGCCGTCACCTTTGTTATTTTTGATCGTGTTACGTTGCAGTTGTGGTGATGACGCATTTGCCGAACGGATGCCAAAAATGCTGTTTCGCTCGATTCGGTTTTCCCTGACAATGCCCTGTGCTGTTCCCTGAACCAGCACACCGCCGGATTCGTTCAGGTTTATTTCGTTATTTTCCAGAATGGGTTGCGATGTGCCGTCAATCAACACGCCTGCACCTTTGTTGCTGTTCACCGTATTTTGTTTTGCAGTCCCGCTGAACCGCTCTGTATTGAAAACAATCCCGTTACCACGATTTTCGGTAATCAGATTTTCCTCCAAAATCGGCTGCCCCTGTTCGGAAATGACGATGCCGTCGCCAAAATTTCGCCGGATTTGGTTGACGCGAATCCGCGGCCGCGCACTGCCGTTAATGTGAATGGCAGTCATATTTTGCCAGAATTCATTTTTCTCCAGCCGTGGCGATGCATCATCACCAACAATAATACCCACCGCATGATTGGTAAATTTACTATCGCGAATTTCGCCTTTGCTGCGATTCGAAAAAAGCACGGCGCAATAGTCGAGCGTTTCACTCAAGCTTTGTGCATCGCGGAATTCGCCATTTCGCAACTGCAGCTCACCTTCATTTACTGCAATAATTGTCGCGCCGGATTTCGCCTGTTGGCGGCTGAATCCGACATCTTTGATGCTCAACTTTGCCCCATTTTCGATTTGAAAAATGGTATTTCCTGTTTGAGAAACGAGGGTGGTGTAACTCCCGCCGATGCCCTCGAATTGCATATCGAAGCGCACAATTATGGGGTCGGTGATTTCGTAAATACCGCGCGCCAGCCGGAACGTTGCAAATGGCGGTGCCGCAGCGACGGTTCCCGCGAGGTCATCCTCCGGGCGTAGTTCAATTTGCGCTGGTTTTTGTTGTGTGCGAACAGGTGCAGTTTGCGTTGCGATTTTGCGATTGAGGTCGGCGAGTCGTCCGGCGGCAACAGAGTCACCGGGAAATTCTGCCAAAATCTGCTGATACATTTCCCCGGCTGCGTTCAAACGCCCGGCATTTTCCAGCGAATCGGCTGTGAAAAGCAAATTGCTCAACCGGACTTCCACGCTGTCCAATGCGGCAAGCGCGGTTGTGTCTGCACGGAGTTCTGCCAAGATCATATCCTGGGATTCTACCAATCGTTTTTGAGGATATTCGGCTTCCGGTTTGTAAATCAGCGCCTGCTGATAGCTCGTCGATGCCGCTGCATAATCTTTTTGTTCAAAAAACTGGTCTGCTTTTTGAACGTAGTCTTGAAACATGCGATCGGCGGTGGCTTGCTTTTCCAATTGCCAATAATAAGTGCCGCCAGTAGAAAACAAAATGACGACAAATATAGCTGCAAGCCAGGGCCATTTTGCTTTGCTGACAGGTTTGGTTTCCGGAACCGGTGGTGTTTCGGATTCGATTGGCTGCGGCTGCGACGCTGTTTTCTTGGGCTGCTTAACTTTCTGTTTTTTATCAACTTTGGCAGCCGATTCTTTTTCCGGGGCTTCTGCCGGAGCAGATCCAAAACCCAGCTCCCTGTCCAAAATATCGTCGATGTCGCCCGCCAGCGGCGTCGATGCTGCCGATTTCCGGCTCGACTTTCCGATGCCGGATGTTTTCTCATCCGCTGATTTTGGCGACTGTTTCTCGGGAATTTTGATCTGCCCCACATCGACACCGGAATCCGGTTCCGCCTCTTTTGGCGGAGCTGTCGTCACATCGCTGTCATCTTTTTCGATGCTGTCCAGCTCGATTTCCCACTGAAATTCGGCGGATTCGTCGTCTGTTGCAGCAGTTACTGCAGCTTTTTCCGGGGCTTCTGTTTCCGTGACTTCTGACGAATCGATTGGTGCGGAATCGATGGTTTGTTCCGGTACTTCTGGTGTTTCTGCTGCCAGAGCCGGTTCTTCCGCAGGTTCGATTTCCGGCTCATCAAAAATTTCCGGTTCTGTAAAAGCGATGGTTTCTTCGGAAACGACGGATTCTTCAGCCGAATCTTCGACTTCCAGCGGTTTTGCATCCGGTTCGTCGGGAATTTCGATCTCAGGCGTGACCGCTTTTTCCTCAGGTGAAGCTGTTTCCGCATCCGGCTCTTCGATGATTTCCGGCTCAACAGATTCAGTTTCATCGATTTCCGGCTGAAATGCTGCAGCGTCGTCAATTACTGGTTCGTCAATTGATTCGGCATCTTTCTCATCGATGATTTCTGATTTATCAATCGTTTCCGTGTCCGTTTCATCGATGACATCTGGTTCAGCGAACGTGGCATCGGCTACTTCGAAAATCGTATCTACCGATTCGTCAACCTCATCAACCGGTTCCGTTTCTGTCGCCTTTTCATCTGTTGGTGATTCCGGTTCTGCTATTTCGGTAGCAGCGGTGATGGCTTCCAAATCCGGCATTTCCGGCACATCTTCCGGATTTTCCTGTAACAGTTCGGTCAACGAAAAGTCGTATTCTTCGATGATTTCGAGCGCATCTTTTGGTAACGGCGTTCCGCAGGTGACGCAATGCGCGAGCGAACCCAACTCGTTGACCAACACCTCGTTGGGTGCTTTACACACCGGACAGGCAACTTTGACAAATTCCGGCTCATCGGTCGGCGCTTTTCGGCGTACCTCAAAAAACGCGCTTCCTGTAGATTGCAGGGTAAATTGTTTGTCCGGCGGATGAATGGTTTGTCTGGCGGTTGGGTGATCCACCGCTTTGCTCAGCACCAATTGCTGCCCGCAGGCGAAACAGGTGCTGGTGCCGCTTTCCAAATCGGTGGTTAATACCTCGTTCATGATGCCGCAACTGTTACAATCCACATAGCTGAACGCATCTTTTGCAATCGTGGATTGTGCGGATTTCCGTGATCTCCAAACCTCGGTGAGCACCAACCGGAAGTGACCGATTTGTTTAAAGCGTTTTTCTGTATCTTCAAAAGTAGCGTAGGATAAAGCTTTCAGCACAACGCGCGGCACACCCGTTGCAACCGATTCGTTGGTAAATAACTCGTCCGGCCGTTGATCCGGTTTTGGGAGTGGTTTCCCCGTGATCAGCCGAAATAAAATGGCACCTAACGCATAAACATCCGATCCCGGACGGGCAGATTCGATCTGATCGTAAAATTCCGGCGGTGCAAATTCGCTATCCAGAAATTGGGAGAGCGTGTTGGTGTGGTGTGCCAAAATCGCATCTGTGCCACTGAAATTAACCAACGTTGCGATGTTATCATCGCCGATCACAATATTTTGCGGGGTTAGGGCGTAGTGCAGCAAGCCCTGGCTGTGCAGTTGCTCCAACACCAGCATCAACGGGCGGAAGGTGGTCAACAATTTTTCGCGGGGTGGGCGGAGGCTGTCTTCCTCGAGTAAATCGGATAACAGCTGTCCTTCCGGTTGAATGGAAACCCGGTAAATCGTGCCGTTTTCCTGAAAATTATCGACGATGTGGGCGATACCTGGCTGCGCTTTTACTGCCGCAAGCGCCTGTGTTTCTTCGGTAAATTTGCGAATACCGAATTCGTATTCTTCTTTGAAATCGGGATTTCGCAAAAGCACCCGCAAGTTGCTCTTTTCCCGAACAACCATCGATTCCGGAAAAAACTCCCGAATCCGCACTTTGCGTTCACTTTTAGGATCAAAACCCAGATAAGTGATGCTAAACGGCGTTTTGGTTAAGCATTTTCCAATAATATATCGCGAATGGAGCAAGGTTCTGTAGGGTAAATGTGCGGCGTTTTCCGCAATTGCGTTTTCCGCAAAATGACAATACGGACAAACCGAAACCGGGCCTTTGTCTGCCATGCAGTTCATACACAGCGTGTTATTTGCGATTAGTTTATCCATAAAATACGGAAATTGTTGCCATTCCGGGGCAAAATCCATCCACAATTGTTGATATAAAGCTCAAAAATAAGATGAAATATAATCTAATTATTATCGAAGATCACGCGCCAGGCTTTAATTATTCAACAAAATACATATCCTGACAAAATAGTTTTTTCACACATTCTTCGAAATAATCTTACAAAACTGCATATATTTTTTTCCTGTAGCAAGATGATATCCTGTCATTTTCAAGAAATAACCATGAATTCAGCTTTATTTTTTCGCAAAAACCCTGTCGCATTTACACGCTGGACTTATGCCGCGTGGCTCACGAAATTCAAATTTTGCAACGCTTTTTTAATTTGTTTATTCAGGGGGAAAACCGTATTTTAACAGCCTATAATAATTTTACTCAAATATATGAATATGCTGCGTTTAGAAATTCACAATCAGAATCCCCAACAGCGGATATTGAGCCAGGCTGTCGATGCATTAAAACGTGGGGAAATTGTTATTTACCCGACGGATACCACTTATGGTGTTGGTTGCAGTATTTTTAACAAAAAAGCCATTGAACAACTGTATCGAATAAAAGGGAAATCCAAATTTGACCATATGAGTATGATTTGCAGTTCTATTCAGCAAGCCGCGGATTTTGTTAAAATTTCCAACGATGCTTTCCGGTTGCTCAAAAAATGCTCTCCCGGACCCTACACCATTATTCTGGATGCCAAAAAAAATATCGCCAAATTGATGCTTTCCCGCCAAAAAGAAATTGGTGTGCGAATTCCCGCAACACCGGTATGTCGGGATCTGGTTGAGTTGCTCGGACATCCCATTTTGAACACATCTTACGATCCCGATGTAGCGGATTTTCCCAATAATTTATATAACAGTTTTGATGAAAATAACCCGTTTACCCTTACTGCATCGGTATTGCTGGATGCCGGCCCGATGGTGGATGGCGAGCATTCAACCGTCATTCGTTTTGTGAATGACGAGTTGGAGCTCCTCCGCGAAGGCAAGGGAGCGATCGATATACTTTAAATCGAGGGATATGTCATGAAAAAAATTGTAAAAACTGCCGATGCACCCAATCCGGTTGGACCTTATAATCAGGCTGTGGTTGTCAACGGAATGGTGTTTACCGCGGGGCAAATCGCTATCGACCCAAAAACGGATGCCCTGTTGAACACAGATATCCAAACCCAAACGCGGCTGGTGCTGAACAATCTTGG
This sequence comes from Calditrichia bacterium, assembly GCA_020634975.1. Classification (NCBI taxonomy): domain Bacteria; kingdom Pseudomonadati; phylum Calditrichota; class Calditrichia; species Calditrichia bacterium. Next base: position 100,248 of record JACKAQ010000006.1, read on the forward strand.
CGCTGTGCTCCGGGCTGCGGGTTCGGAATTTGAACACGTTGTCAAAACTACTGTTTTTTTGAAAAATATGAACGATTTTGCAGCGATGAACGCTGTGTACGCAGAATTTTTTACCACCGCTGCACCGGCGCGTTCGGCAGTGGAAGTGAGTCGTTTGCCCAAAGATGTGCTCGTTGAAATCGAGTGCGTTGCAGTGGTTCCCAACGGGCAAAACGCCGGATAACCGCAATGGCGACGCATGTCATTCTCAACCCCGCCGCCGGACGTGGTAAAGCCGGAAAATTGCTGGAGCCGTTATCGCGATTGCTGGAAACGGAATTGCCGGGGAGCCGGTTGCATGTTACGGCATACGCAGGAAATGCCCGCGAAATTGCAGCAACATTCAAATCCGGTGATCATTTGGTTGTTGCAGTTGGTGGCGACGGCACTATTCACGAAGTTGTCAATGGCATTGCCGGCGGTTCTGCAATGCTGGGCATTATTCCGGTCGGCACCGGCAACGATTTTGCCCGAATGTTCCATCTCCCCAAAAATCCCGCCGAAGCTGTGCGAATCCTGAAAGCAGGATTTCTCAAAACAATAGACCTCGGCAAGGTAAATGACACCTATTTTTTGAACGGGATGGGTATTGGATTCGATGCGGATGTAGTGGTCGAAAGTCAAAAAATTCGCTATCTCGATGGATTTTCACTATATTTGAGCGCGGTTTTCAGAAAAATTCTGTCGTATCAAAACTACGCGATTGATCTCGGAAAAGACGGCACAACCGAACACCGCGACATATTTCTGCTGTCGGTCGGTAACGGGCAGTTTCTCGGTGGTGGATTCCGGTTGCTGCCAAAAGCAGATTTATCGGACGGATTGCTGGATGTTTGCATGTTGCATGCCCTGCGGCGCAGCGAAATTTTTCGCCATCTGCCGAAGGCAATTAACGGCACACATCTCGGGATTTCACAGGTTGAGTATTATAATATCCGTAAATTGGTGATCGATTGCGAAACTGGCATTCTTGCCCATGTCGATGGCGAATTGTTGGGCACCCGGCTCCGGCATTTTGAAATTGAAGTTGTTCCATCGATACTAAATGTGGTTTGCCCGGCGCCGGCTTGATAAATAATTATAGTTCTAAACTGCTGATATTTAATGATTTACAAAATATTTAGATTTCGAAAAACAGAACAGGGCAGGGGAGTGTTATTACATTCGGCTAAAATTTGGTTATTGCTTTGCCTGCTCTCGTTTATTGGATTGCATGCTCAAAATGCAAGCCCAAGCCGTTCAACCAGCGACATTGACACAACTCGATTGTTCTCCGATAAGCCTTTGAAATCGCCGATGGGCGCAACGCTTCGTTCGGCAGTTTTGCCCGGATGGGGGCAGCTTTACAACGAAAAACCGGTCAAAAGCATTTTTGTTGCCGCATTAAACGGCTATCTGATTTATCAAATCGTTGACAATAATCGCAAATATGAACGCACCGGCAACACTACTTTTCGAGACCGCCGGGGCACCAATAGCTGGTATTTTGGGCTGACATATCTGTTAACTTTGGTAGATGCGTATGTGGATGCCTATTTGTTCGGGTTCGAGAAAACAATGGATATCGGTATCGGGACGCCGGAGAATGGCGAAAATCAATTGCAACTTATGTTTCGCTGGCAATTTTAGAGGGATAATCAAATTTTGAGCGAAATTTTTATTTATCTGGCGATCGCCTATGCCATTAGCGGCGTGGTGTTGAGCCTGACGCGACGAATGAAACTGGCAGATTTTGTGGCATATTTAGTCAGTGGATTTATTTTGGGCGGGGTTTTGCTCAGCTGGCAAAATTACTCTGCCGAACCCGGCGCGCCGCCATTTTCCCGCGAATACCGGATTTCCTCAGAAACGCTCACGTTGCTACAGCCTTACCTGCCGGATTCTACCAGCATCAGCATGATATCGCATCATCGTGTTACAAATATTGTCGGCGAAAAGCCATTTCTGGATTCGTTGCGATTTTACCTCGATGTGCCGCTCAGCGACAGCCTTTCGTGGCAGGTGCTGAAAACTGCCCGACAAACGCCGGCAAATCCGGCAACCGGACTGATTACCTTGTTTGCGAGCATTGGCATGTTGTTGTTTATGATGAATTTAGGTGCAAATTTCGAACTGCGGATGCTGCGCTTCAATTTCGATAGCAGCCTGCTCTGGCAAACCACGATGATGGTGCTTATCAACGCCGCTATCATTGGCAGTTTCGGATTTTTCCTGCTGTTCAACGGGCAAATCACCCCGACAATTTTGTTGCTGGTCAGCCTGCTAAGCATCAACGCCGGTTCAATTATCGCGTTTCGATTCCCGATTCAACCGGGTTGGAAACGTCCGGTTTCCCGGCTGTTGCAAATCACGGCAATTATCGATGTGCTGGCAATTACCGGATACGCATGGGTTGTGCTGTTGGAAAACTACCGCGAAAATTTCCTCCAAAAAATTTCCGGTGATGTCGGCTATTGGCTGATTTTGATGCTGATTGCCGCAGCTTTTGCATTTACCGGCGTCACCAAGCGATTGATGAAACCGGTCGGGTTATGGCCTGCGGAACTGGTTGCATTTCTGCGGATCAGCTTAATTCTGCTGTTTATTTACTGCGGATTTCGCATTAACTTTCCGCTGATCGTGTTGGGATTAGGTTGTGGGCTGTTGCTGAATCTGCTGCTCAGCAGCAACGATTTGTTGTCCAAAAAACGTTTTTTTAGCGCAGTAATGATCCTTTATCCGCTCCCTTTTATCGAAGTCGGGCGATCGGCTTTTATGATTTTTCAGCAACATATTAGCGGTGTCTGGGTGAATGCGGCGGTGCTGCTGTTGGGATTCGGCGCAATTGCGGCAGTGGTTGGCGTATTTTGGTTGTCACAAAAATTGTATCCAGTGATGATGGCGTTGGGTGTCTTTCCGCGCGGCGAAATTGCAACGCTTATTCTCTGGCAATTTTGGGAATTGAACCTCATCTCCCGTAGTGCCTTCGCCAGCGGATTTGTCGCGATTGTTTTGAGCAGTGTTATCGGAATTATCGCTGCACGCTTTTTAATGAAACCGGAATCTTGATCAAGTTTGTAATTTGTTGAATTTATTGCAAATACATATCAAAAATATAAAGAAAAAAATAACAGAGGATAGTCAATGTCGATTTGGATTGACAAAATAAAAAAGGGATTTGCCAAAACGAAATCTCAGGTTTTCGACAAAGTGTCGCTGGCCATTTCCGCCAAAAAGAAAATTGATGACGAATTATTGGAAGAAATCGAAGAAATTTTGATCTCCGGTGATGTGGGTGTCGATGCATCGATGCGCATTTTGGAAGCGGTAAAACTGCGGGTTCGCAAAGAAAAATTCGAGGACGCTACTGCGCTGTTCGGCATTCTAAAAGATGAGATCGCCAATATTTTCCCCGAAAGCTCGTTTTCTGAAACCGATTTTCAACAGCATCCATACGTAATTCTGGTGATCGGCGTAAACGGTGTGGGGAAAACCACATCGATCGCCAAAATTGCCCGTCGATTTCAACAAAACGGCAAAAAAGTGCTGCTGGCAGCGGGCGACACATTTCGCGCAGCGGCTGTGGAACAATTGGAAATTTGGGCAAACCGGCTGCAGGTGGATATCGTCAAACACGGTTCCGGTGCCGATCCCGCTGCCGTTGCCTTCGATGCGATACAGGCTGCCAAAGCCCGCAAAGCGGATGTGGTGCTGATCGATACCGCCGGGCGTTTGCACACCAAAGCAAACCTGATGGAAGAGCTCAAAAAAGTGCAACGGGTCATCCAAAAAGTAATGCCGGATGCGCCGCATTACCGCCTGCTGGTGCTCGATGGCAACACCGGACAAAATGCACTCAACCAGGCGCGCGAATTTGTGAACGCTGTCGGCGTTAACGGAATTGTGCTAACAAAGCTGGACGGCTCTGCAAAAGGCGGTGCGGTTATCGGCATTGCTCACACGTTGGGCTTGCCGGTGGAATACATCGGTGTTGGCGAAGGCATGGACGATTTGCAGCCATTCGACGCAAAATTGTATGCCGATAGCCTGATGGGACAGTAAAATTGCCCTCTTTGGGTAATTGAAAACGTATTTGAAAAAAGGTAAATTGAAGTAATGAATAAAAATGGAAGTATAACGGCGGCATCCCGGAAAATACATTTGACCACTCTGGGCTGCTCCAAAAACACATACGATTCGGAAATTCTGCTCGGCCAACTGAAGGCGCATAACGCCGAAATTGTCGATGACGCCGATAATGCGGATGTCATTATCATCAACACCTGCGGTTTTATCGAGATGGCCAAACAGGAATCCATCGATGCCATTCTGCAAGCCGAACAGCTCAAAAAGAATAATCCTGACAAAAAAATTGTTGTTTGTGGCTGTCTTTCCCAGCGATACGGCGCGGAGTTGCGAAGCGAAATGCCCGCGGTGGACGGCTTTTTTGGCGCGGAAGATTTTGATAACGTGCTCAATTTTCTCGATTTTCCCAAAGAGCGATCACCGGAATTTTTATACGAACAGCGGTTGCTCACCACGCCGAAGCATTTTGCATATCTCAAAATTTCCGAAGGGTGCAACCACACGTGCGCATTTTGCGCCATTCCGTTAATGCGCGGACGCCACCGCAGCCGCCCGATTCCCCAATTGGTTGCAGAGGCAGAAATGCTCGCCAAACAGGGCGTAAAAGAGCTGATTATCATTTCGCAGGACACAACATTTTACGGATTGGATTTGTATAAATCTCAAAAAATCAGCGAGTTACTGCGGGCGCTGGAAGATGTGGACGGCATCGAGTGGATTCGGTTGCACTACCTCTATCCCACAACGGTGCAGGATGAGCTGATCGACTGGATGGCGAACAGCCGCAAAATTGTGCCGTATCTGGATATGCCGGTTCAGCACATTACGGACAACATGCTGAAAGTGATGAAACGCGGCGGAAAATCGTATCGGATTCGCCAGATTTTTGAGCAAGCTCGCGAAAAAATTCCCGGTGTTTCGCTGCGAACCACATTTATTGTGGGTCATCCCGGTGAAACAGAATCCGATTTCGCAGCGTTAAAAAATTTCATGGAAGAAATGCGATTTGACAGAGCCGGCGTTTTCACCTATTCGCACGAAGAAAACACCAGCGCATTTGAATTGGACGATCTGCCGGCTGAACTAAAAGAAGAACGCTACGCCGAGCTTATGGCGTTGCAACAAACGATTTCACTGGAAAACAATCACAAAAAAACCGGACAGACGCAGCGGGTGTTGATCGATGAGGTTGATTTGCAAAATATGTCTGCAATCGGCAGAACCGCCGGCGATTCACCGGAAATTGATAACGAAGTTATTATTTCGCCATTGGATCGAGCGATACACGTCGGGCAATTTGTGAACGTCCATATTACGGACGCATCGGAATACGAACTTTATGGCGTAATTGAGGAAAACATATGAAAACCAGGATCATGTCAGTGATATTGCTGCTGCTGGCAATTTGGGCATCGCCGCTTGCAGCACAATTCAGCGGCGGTTTGGCTATTGGGGCAGGATTGCCGTATTTTCAGATCCGGGTGATCTCCACGTTCGATAGCGATACCGGCGACCGGCTGGCGCGTATTTATACGCAAATCCGCAACGAAAACCTCACGTTCATCAAAAACGATTCCGGATATGTGGCAGAAATCCAGCTCGATATGTTCGTAAATGAAAAAGAAGAAGAGTTTGCTTTTAGCAAAACCATCAACAAATCTGTATTTGTGGAAAATTACGACGAAACCATTTCCGGTGAAATCAGCAATACATTCATCACCGATATTCCTGTGAACGCCGGACGATACGAGGTGCGCGTTACCGCGGTAGACCGCAATAGCAGCAGCCAGTTTAGCCGGAACGCCAAATTTGAAGTTACCGATCCAACGGATATGAACCTGCGCGTGACGCTCAGCGATGTGATATTTTTTAACGATTATTCTACCGATGACGCCGGAAAAATCATCGATTATCAACCGGCGATGTCCAACTCTTTTTCATCGGAGAGCGAATTTATTTACGTCAATTTCAGCACGTACAACAAATATCCCGATGAACCGACCGAAATTCGCTACACCGTCAAAGACGAAAATAATATTGTTGTAATGGAGCATTTATACGATCTGGACAGTAAGGAAGCATACGTCGAGCATTTCCTGAAATTGAGCCGCTACTATCTGGATCGCAACCAGTATTTGCTGGAATTGACGGTTCACAACGGTGATCAGTGGGTCGTAAAAAACGCCTCGTTTTCATTTTTCTGGCGGTTTTCGCCAACAACTGTTCAGGACCTGGACCTGGCGCTCCGGCAGATGAAATACATTTCCGAAGATGATTCGATCAAATATTTTTTGAAGAAAAATTACGACGAAAAGAAAGCCTATTTCGACCGGTTCTGGAACCAGCGCGATCCGGACCCATCGAGTGCCCGGAATGAATTGATGGAAGAATATTTTCGCAGGGTGAACTTTGCCAATGCGAATTTTTCCAGCACCAACAATACGGGCTGGCTGAATGATCGCGGCCGGATCTTCATCAAATTTGGTGAACCAGACGACATCGAACGGCATCCATTTGAAGCGGAAACCTATCCGTATCAGATTTGGCGGTATTATTCTATCCAGAAAGTTTTCCTGTTTATCGACCGCACCGGCTTTGGCGATTATGATTTGCATCCGTCCTATTATTACGTCGAGTACGACTGATTTACAACTTTTTACAACATCTTTTGTTTGTCGTTTTGCAACCCGTTACCCGATTCGTAACGGGTTTTTTTGTGTACGGAAAATGGTGATTGAAACACTGCGAGAGCTGTGATTTTACTCCCTTTCTCCGTGAAACATTTTGGACTTAAGATCAGGTTTTCGGCTATATTAGCTGCAATTTACCGATAGAAATTTCGCCGTAAATAAATTACGGTTCCGCAACGATTATACTACATTCGCGTTGCAAGAATCAACTACACGGGATTCCGGGTCGGTGCGCATAACGTTTGACTAAAGAGATGTTAGGGAAATAAGATGCGGTAATTAAAGTATTAACAGTTGTTTAGGCGTGTATTTAGCAACAGTGGGAACGTTAGGTGTTTTTGCAAAAATTTAAAAAACCTTAAAAATATGAAATATATGAGCCGAAGTCAACTTAAGAAATGATTACCAAAGTGAATATTTTTTTTCGTGCCCTAAGTGGTTATTTACTAAAAAGGTATAAATCCGTTTAACGTGAAACACTCAAAAATTTAAAAATTTTTGTTCCATCCGATTTGTTTTTTTAGGTGGTCTTTTTTTATAATGTCACGCTTCGAGGCTGGCATTTGGTCTCTGTTGATCCTCTATCGCCGCCTTCACATAATAATTATGATACGGGTTATCCCATACGATGGGAAGGGTATTGGTTTGTCTAAGGAATTAGCCGCTGTACGGTTGAATATGCTGGAAAAAAGCAAGGATATGCACGAAAGAACACCGGATGTTCGTTTAGCAGGAAATCCTGCACCCAGCCAAAACCAACCGGCCACAATGGAAGGGCTTTGGGCCGAATGCCTGGAGCTGATTGCCAGGGCGCTACCCAAAGGTAAATCCGAACAGACGATGAACACCTGGTTCAAGCCGATCCATCCGGTGCAATATGTTGATAACATTTTATATCTCCGGATTGAGTCGCAGTTTTTCGGCGAGTGGCTGGATTCCCATTACCGTGCGGTGTTGCTCAACGCGGTGCGATCCGTTTTCGGGGATAATGCCCGGCTCGAATATCAGGTAACTCCCGGTGCCAAAAAGAAATCCGAGCCGGAAGAAACACCCGTCACAATTTCTGCGGATGAAACATCTGCGCCAAAACCGGAAGCGGTTCGCAAAACGCCCGGCGCTCACCGGCTGGATGCACAATATCGATTTGCAAATTTTTTTGCCAATGGCAATAACCGTTTTGCACTGAAAACGGCTGAGCACGTTTCCCGGAACCTCGGTGAGCAGGTGTTTAACCCGCTTTATTTTCATGGGCAGGTAGGCACCGGCAAAACGCATTTGATTCATGCACTGGGGAATAATTTGTCGGAGAATTACGACAACCGGCGAGTAATTTATCTGACAGCGGAATCATTCGTTCACGCATACATCACCGCGGTTCAGTCGCAATCGATCAACAAATTTATTTCGGCAATGCGCAGCGTTGATGTGTTGTTGCTCGATAACTTCCACTTTCTGGCGGGAAAAACCAAATCGCAGGAAGCGCTGATGCTCATTTTGCAGGATCTGTTGCATCGCGGCAGTCAGGTGGTTATCGGATCGAATGTGCCCCCAAGTTTGCTGCCACAGTTCAATCCATCTTTGGTCGCGTTGGCGCAGGGCGGACTGATTGCCGATTTGCATCATACGGATGTGACCACCCGTGAGCAAATTGTCCGGCATTATCTTTCGGAAAACGGAATTGATCTCGAGGAAGCTTCGGTTCAATATCTCGCCAAAAATCTGGGAACAAATATTCACCACATGCGCTCGGTAGTTGTGCGGATTGTCGCCCAAATTTCGCTGATGAAAAAAGCGCTGGGTACAGAAGATATCCGCTACATCGTTTCGCAACTTTGCCCGCAATCTGAAAACGAGATGTTGCAACCGGGAACATTGAAACGGGCAATTCGCATTCCGGATATCGTCAAAGCCGTATCCGGTTTTTTTGATGTGCCGCTGGAAATGTTGCAGGGTGTTTCCCGCAAACAGCGGGTGTCCAAAGCCCGGCAAGTGGCGATTTATCTATGCCGCGAACTGACGGACGAATCGCTGAGCACCATCGGCTATTATTTTTCCAGCCTGCACCATGCCTCGGTGTTGTATGCCTATAACAAAACCAAATCGGACATCACCGAAAACCCGCGTCTTCGCTCAAATATTGAAAAAATCCGCGCTTTGCTGTAAATTTTCTCGCCGAAACATTTCACTCCAACACAAAATCAAATTGAATTAGGGATATTTTTTGGCTTATCCGGCGTTTATATTTGCGAAAAATATTGCGGAATTCGCACAAAAGAGGGATAGCATTGCGAAATAATAATATGATTTTACTGTTTAATAATTCATTCTTCCGAAAACTGATGCTGTTGACGCTGGTTGTCGGTCAACTGTTTGGGCAGAATAGTGATTCTGTGAAAATCGACGGTCCGATGCCAACGATTGCCGACAGCCTTGCCGCCGACACGATGGTTGTGCACAAACTGGATCGCGTGGTGAAAAACCGGGCGTTTTCAGTTGGTGAAAAACTCACGTTCAACATTCGTTACGGTATCATCAAGGCTGGCGAAGCAACAATGGCAGTTGCGGAACAACTGCCCATCAACGAATCGCACGAGGCATACCGGATCGTTTCCACTGCCCGATCCGCATCGTTTTTTGATAATTTTTACAAAGTGCGTGACTCTGTGGAAACATTTTTGGATACTCGCGGGCTGTTTTCGTGGCGATTCGAAAAGCGGCTGCGCGAAGGTGGTTACAAATTTGATCTGTTGGTGGATTACAACCAGCGGATGGGCAAGGCTGAAATTCAGCGGATTCGTTATCATGGCGATGAGCCGCTGCGCATCAAAAACCAAAGCAGTTTCGATCTGGACATGCCCGCATATGTGCTGGATGTGCTCGGTTCGTTTTATTTTGTGCGCACCCAACGGCTGGAGCCGGGAATGCCGTTGTATATGATCAATCACGATAATAAAAAAATCTACGATTTGCAGGTATTTGTCCAAAAACGCGAGCGCATTTCGGTGGATGCAGGTAGTTTCAACTGTATTCTGGTAAAGCCGGTGCTGCTCGGTGAGTCCATTTTTAAACAGGATGGCGAGATGTGGATTTGGCTGACAGACGATCAATACAAAATTCCGGTTCAGATGAAATCCAAAGTTGCGGTCGGTTCGATCACCACAGAATTGAAAAAAATTGAGGGTGTTCCGCTGCCGTTGCCCTCGCAGATTCGCTAAAAAACATTCAAAAGAAAGAATTTGACCGGAAGTAGCTAAATTTTTTTAGCGAAAAAGTTGGTGTGGACGAAATAATGTTGTATTTTTGCCTGCTTCACGTATGAGGGGTAGGCTAACTGCTTTCTTCTGATCGATTTTTCCCCCCGTGTTCCATTCAATTCAAAACCGGATTTGAAATCCATCAAATGGAGTTTTACATGATTAATGTCGCGATTGTCGAAGACAAAGATTACATCCGCGAAGGTCTGGTCATGTTGATCGAAAGCACGGAAGATATTCGCTGCATCGGTGCGTATGGCGATTGCGAAAGCATGCTGGCATCGCTGAAAAAGATCGTCCCCGATGTGTTGCTGATGGACATTCATCTGCCGGGAATATCCGGGATTGAAGGGGTTCGGCAGGTTAAAAAAATCGTTCCAAATCAGGATATTATCATGCTGACGGTGTTGGAAGAACGGGACAGTATTCTGGAAGCACTGTGCGCTGGCGCCACCGGGTATCTCGTAAAAAACACCGAAAGCGATCAACTGCTTTCCGCGATTCGCGAAGCACATGCCGGCGGATCGCCGATGAACGCGCACATCGCCCGCAAAGTGGTTAAAATTTTTCACGAATTGCCGCTCAAAACCATCTCCCGCGAAACCGATGCCGAAACCGAAAATGTGGCTCTCACCTCACGCGAACTGGAAGTGCTCAGCGGGCTTTCCGCCGGCGAAAGTTACCAATCCATTGCTGATTCCTTATTCGTTAGTGCGAACACAGTTCGCTATCACATCCGCAATATTTACCGAAAACTGCACGTACACAGCCAATCCGAAGCCGTTGCCAAAGCGCTCAAAAGCGGCCTGATTTGACGATTCCATTTTCTTGACTTAACGCACACCGGATTTTTCGATCCCCCGTAATATGTGATCCGGCATCAGTTATTTTTTTGCTGTAATGCTGGATTTCCTATCGTTTTCTGATGTACCACAATTGTGATAATTGTTCATATAATTCCGCAAACGGATATAGGATTTTGAATGAAAAATCTCGCTAAAGCACGAAAATTCACCGCTTGTCCATCCGCTGCAATTCTGTTTTTTCTGGTCACATTTGTTTTTTCCGGAAGTATCGCTGCCAAAGAAGCGGCATATCAACCCGGCGAATTACTGGTGCAACTGCGCTCCGGTGCAGATATCCAGCAGATGATCTCGTCATTGAAAATCGCAAAAATGCACCCCCAAAAATTGCTTTCGGCACGGTTGAACATCTGGCTGGTAGCCTTTGACGAGCAGCAAATTTCCGGCATCGCCGCTTTAAAATCGGTAAAACAGCAGCCGGATGTCCAAAATGTCCAATTCAACCATTTTGTTACCCGGCGGAGCACGATCCCGAATGATATGCAATACGCAAGCCAATGGGCGTTGAATAACACCGGGCAAACCGGCGGCGTAGTGGATGCTGATATTGACGCCCCGGAAGCATGGGATATTTCCACCGGTGGGCAAACCGCCACAGGCGAGGAAATCGTGATTGCCGTCATCGACGGCGGCTTCGATCTCGATCACCCGGATCTCAATTTCTGGAAAAATACTGCCGAAATCCCAGGCAACAATATCGACGATGACGATAACGGTTACGTTGATGATGTTGACGGATGGAACGCCTACCAAAGCTCCGGCAATATTCCCAATGACGATCATGGAACGCACGTTGCCGGAATTGCCGCGGCAATCGGAAACAACGCTGTTGGCGTGAGCGGCGTAAACTGGGGTGCGAGCGTGCTGCCGGTTGCCGGATCATCCGGTCAGGAATCGGTGGTGATCGAAGCTTACGGCTATGTGTTGGAAATGCGTAAGCGATACAACGAATCCGGCGGTACGGATGGAGCGTTTATCGTGGTCACAAACGCTTCCTTTGGGGTAGATTTTGGCGATCCCGCGGACTTCCCCCTCTGGTGCGCCATTTACGATTCGCTCGGCTCAGCGGGGATTTTGAACTGCGGCGCGACGGCCAATCTGGGCATCAATGTGGACGATCAGGGCGATGTCCCAACCACCTGCCCAAGCCCTTTCATGATTGCCGTAACCAACACAACCCATTCAGATTCGAAAAATAACGGCGCGGCATTCGGGCAAATCAATATCGATTTGGGTGCGCCGGGAACCGGCATTTTGAGCACTTTGCCGTTCAACAGTTATGGCAGTTTGACCGGAACCAGTATGGCAACACCCACGGTTGCCGGTGCCATTGCGCTGATGTATTCGGCAGCGAGAGCGGAAATTATTCAGGCGTATCACGACGAACCGGCAGAAATTGCGCTCCAGTTCCGGGAGTTTTTGTTGAATGGCGTGGATCCAATTCCGGCGCTGGCGGGCATTACCGCCACAGGTGGACGATTAAATGTGAACAACAGTTTGCAACTGGTGCAGCTGTTTACGCTATCTGGATTTTCGATCGTTCCGGGTGAATTGAGCTTTGGCTCCGTCGAAATCGGGTTTTCTGATACGCTTTCGCTGATCGTTCGCAATAACACCGATGCGAACGCAACTTTCAATATTTTGCCGGATACGGCGATTTCGAATTTTTATCCGTTGACAGATAATTTCACCGTCACTGCACATAACCGCGATACGGTGATGATCGTTTTTACGCCATCCGAACCCGGCGAGATCAACGCGCTGCTGACCATCAGCAATCCCGATACCGTGATGACAACCCCTTTGAACGGTAGCGGTTTGGCATATCCGGTGATGGCAGTTGACGGCAGCAGCATCACCATTTTCGCGAAACCGGGCGAAACGGTCAGCCGGAATCTGGCGATCGCCAATCAAAACATTCCCGGCGGGGAAGCGCTCCGTTGGACAGCCTTCGAAATGCCGTTACCCACTTCAGCCGGTTCAAGATATCAAAAACCGCAGCCCCGCCGAACGTTCGCTGAACTCAACGGCAACAATCCTGTGACCGTAAATCGCGCGCGCCGCGCCCAAAAAATTGGCAATCCCCGGGTCATCTTTTTCGAGGATGATATGGAAAACGTCGTCCACAATTGGACAACAGAAGTTCTCGACGGTGCCACTGACGATCTCTGGCATCGCAGCGAATCCGCCGCCAATAGTCCGGTTACCAGTTGGTGGTGTGCCGACGAAATTGCGGGGAATTACAACACCGGCAATCGCATTAAAACGGCGCTGGTTTCACCCGTAATCGATCTGACCAGTGCGGTTGCGCCCGTAACGCTTTCATTTTATGAAGCTTACAACACGGAAGAAGGTTGGGACTTTTGTATGGTCGATGTGTCAATCGACGGTGGATTAACCTGGCAAACCATTCGCAACGGCGTCAGCGGGAACAGCGGTGGCTGGCTGGAAAGTGCGGTCGATCTCTCTGATTTCGCCGGAGAAACCGTTCAGTTTCGCTATCATTTCGATTCGACGGACGATTTTTCAAACGATTTTCCCGGCTGGCGGGTGGACGATGTGCGCGTCAGCGACAGCAATGTGGATGTCTATTCCTGGCTGCAAATCAACCCGTTTACCGGGATTGTTCAATCCGGCGAAACGGAAAATATCGCTATCGAAATTGATGCAAACGGTTTGACTGCCGGCACATATCCGGCACACATCCGCATCACCGGAAACGATCCGGATGTGCCGGAAGTGACCATTCCGGTCGAGCTGGTGGTTTCCGAAATCCAGATTTTTGACGCAGCCATGAATCTCAATTTTACCAATGGCGTTTCGTTTGATACGCTAAAGTTTGGCACTGCGTCAGATGCGAGTGATTTATTTGATGCTGCATACGATTTGTACGCACCGCCACAGCCACCCGGCGGCGCGTTCGACGCCCGTTTTCGGACACAGACGGACGATTTGCGCCGCGATTTCCGGAAAACCAATGAGCCGGGTGACACAATTATCTGGCGAATGCGATTTTCCGCTGGCAGTAGCGGATTGATGACCGTTTCGTGGCAACCCGGCGAACTGCCGAAATCCGGCAGCTTCCGAATAAAAGATGTGACCGGCGGGCAATTGCTGGATCTGGATATGCGCATCAAATCGGCATTTACCGATAACCTCAGTATCGGACAGTATTACGTCGAATACATCGCAGATGGCAGCAGTGCGCACACCGCGCAATCCGCAGATGGCTGGAATTTGGTCAGTTTGCCGCTGGCGGTGCCTGATCCAAACTATCAACAATTATTCCCGAGCGCAACGCCGGGCAGCCTGTACGGTTACGATGGCGTTTATGTCACCGGCGATTCGCTGGCGGTGGGCGCCGGTTATTGGCTCAATTTCGCGAACCGCGATACGGCGGCGATTTTCGGTTCGCTGATCGATACTGCAACGCTGCAGTTGCAAAAAGGCTGGAATTTAATTGGCGGCATATCTTACAATATTGCATTGAATGAAATCGATGATCCGTTAGCAATAATCGTTCCGGGAACGCTCTACGGTTTCAACGGCGTATACGGTGCGAGCGACATCATCCGGCAGGGCAGGGGATACTGGATCAACGCTGCGGATTCCGGCGAAATTTTTCTGCAGGCATCGTCGGTGAAATTGGAAAAATCGATGATACCGCCAAAAACGGTGAGTCGTGATGCGCTGTCGAAAGCGGCGAAATTGCTGGTTCAAAGCGGTAACGTTTCGCAAACGCTTTATTTTAACGCGACAATTGACGAACGCATCGATCGCCGCAGCTTCAGTTTGCCGCCGCTCGCGCCGGTCGGATTTGATGCCCGATTTGCCGGTGATGTGTTCGCGGTGACCACTGCAGAAGCGTCCATCCGGCTGCAAAATAACGGAAATCCGGTGATCGTCACGCCGGAAAATCTGCCGCTCGCCAACGGCGATTCATTTATTTTGGAGGAATTGCTCGGCACAACGGTCGTTGTAACGCACTCGCTGCAGAACGGTCAGCCGCTGCAAATCAGCAGTCGCGCAGTGACGCAACTGGCGCTTCGAAAAGTGGCTGCAACTTTGCCAACCGCATTTGCTGTTGAGCAAAATTATCCGAATCCGTTCAACCCGGCAACCGAAATTCGATTTGCGTTACCGGGTGCAAGTGATGTAGAAATAACCATTTACAATGCGCTTGGGCAGAAGGTGAACACGCTTGTCAACCGGAAATTTGATGCTGGATTTCACAGCGTCCAATGGAACGGAACAGACGAGCGGGGTAGTGGCGTTTCCAGCGGAATTTATTTTTACCGCGTTTCCGCCGGAGCATTTTCATCGGTGAAAAAAATGTTGCTGGTGAAATAACGCCGTGGGATGTCCGGTGATGTGGCGCAGGTGCCATCAAAGGGATGCAAATGCAAAAGTGGTATCGCGAATGTGGGAAATCTCAATTTCCGGATGCCGTTTGCGAAACACTTCGAGCGCCGGCACCACATCAATTTCCGGACGATAATCGTGCCACAAAATGATGCCTTTGCCGTTGCGCAGCAGCTTCAGGGCTATTTCGGAATCGTTCAGCACATAATCAAAATCATGCGATCCGTCGATGAACACTACATCAATGCTGTTCTCGAATCGCGAAAAATCAAATGTGCCGGAATCGCCGTAAAGCTGCTTAATTCGTTGGATACACGGAAAATCCACCGCAGATTTGTTCGCAAATAACTCACCCGATTGCGCTTTATCCACCAACCGCAAATACCGTTTGCTGATGTTGAATTTGGTATTTTCCGCAGCGTCTGCCGGCAAATCCAGTGTGAAAATTTCGCAATCGTCCGGTGCGTTCAGCGCCATATTCAGCGTGGTTCTGCCGTTCATTGTGCCGATTTCGAAAATGCGTTTGGGCTGAAATTTTTTGACTATCGCTGCGATGGTGCTCATTTCATCCACACTCATATTTCCCGGCTGCACCTGCAATTCAGTCAACTGCACTGTTGTGCCGGATAAAAATGCGGATTGCTCGATGAGCGGCAGCTTCGGTTTGTCGAAAACGAATCCGAAATACCGGCAAATCAGTGAGTGAATGTATTGCCCTTTCGGCGTGAACAATCCGATGGTAAACGACCAGAGCATCAATAATAATGAAACGAAAAATTTGGCGATTCGCCGGAAAATTGTATTCATTTTTTTTGCCGTAAATTGAGTTCCAGATTTCTGTAAACCGGGAGTGATAATAAATCATCCCCGGCAAAATGTCAAGCGATTTGCAGCGATAGCGCGGTCCGGCAATTACACGCCACACGAAAACTTGGATCAAATATTCACCGAAAAAACGCTTCGATAAGCGACTGTGGTTTATTAAATTGGCAAGCTTTGTAATTTTACCTTTTCATTAAAAAAACAGGGAATCATCAATGAAAAAAAGTGGTTTGATGTTGCTGGTGGCAACAATGTTATGGGGTGGCGTGCTGATGGCGCAGGGTTCGCCAAATGTGCCATTGTTGGCGCATATCAACGATTATCCGTCTGTGGGATACAACGATTGCTGGGGCTACGTTGCGCCGGACGGTCGCGAATATGCGCTGTTGGGTGTGCAAAACGGCACCAGCATTCTGGATATCACCGATACGGATAATATTGTCGAAATCAATTTTATTCCCAGCGCAACTTCGCTGTGGAAGGATATTAAAACATATCAACATTATGCGTATGTGGTTACCGAAGCCAGCGGCGGGATGCAGATTATCGATTTGTCCGATCTGCCGAACAGTGCGCCGCTGATCGGATCGGTAACGGAATTTGGCAGTTCGCATAATATTTACATCGATGTGCCGAATGCGTTACTTTATGTGGAGGGTAGCTTTAGCGAACCGGTGTGGGCTTACAGCCTTGCAGATCCGGAAAATCCGGTGCGATTGTCAAGTTTTGGCATCGAATGCCACGATATTTTTGCGCGCGATAATGTTGCGTTTATCTCCGAAGGCGGCAGTGGCTCAATCGGCATTTTTGATATGACGAATCCGTCACAACCGACGTTATTACAACGCTTAAATATTCCAGCCGCCGGTTATGTGCACAATGCATGGCTGACAGAAGACAGCCAGTTTTTGATGACGACTGAGGAAACCAACGGCAAAACCATGAAAATGTGGGACATTTCCGACCTCGGGAATATTACACTCACCGACCAAATTCTGGCACCCGGCGGGTTAGCGCACAATACCCACATCAAAGGCAATTATGCCTACGTTTCCCATTACAGCGACGGGTTACGAATTTATGATGTTTCCGATCCGTATAATTTGAGCGAAGCCGGATTTTACGATACATCCGACGATTGGGGTGCTTATCCCTTTTTCCCGTCCGGCAAAGTGCTGGTTTCGGATATCGATGACGGGCTATATATCGTCTTTTTTGAGGGCGCTCGCGAAGGTGATCCGCTCGATCCCAACGCGCCGAAAAGTGTTGCAGCCTACAGCGATTTCAACACACCGAATTCGATTCAGTTGACCTGGGAAGATCCCACAAGCCTGTTCAACGGCGATACGCTGACCGCTGCAGAATTTACTATCGAAGTTGCCCAAATTGGCGGCGGCACCGTTTCCGTTCCCGGTGGCAGCAGCGCATACGAAGCAACCGGATTGAGCGATGGGGAATTATATGAATTTGAAATTTACACCAAAATAATTGCCAACGACAGCACCAGCAATCCTGTAAAGGTAAATTGGTATGCCGGTGGTTCGCCGTTTCCGGCTGCACCGGCGAATCTGGTTTGTGAAAACAACGGCGTTGACGCGCTTTTGAGTTGGAACGATCCCGCCACGCAGGCAGACGGCACGCCGCTGGACGACCTCGATCGCATCGAAATTCTTCGCGATGGCGAAGTTGTCGGCAGCGTTGCGCCCGGCAGCGAAAGTTTTGTGGATACGCCTGCTCCGGGTTTCGCATACGAATACGCCGTTCGTGCGGTCGATAACGAGTTGCCGGAAAATTCCAGCAAGTTAAGCAATAGTGTTGTTGTTTGTTACGTGGGCAATGCACCGGAATTTATCGTTTGGGTTGGTTCGGATGTTGGCGCAGCCAGCGCAGCCAGCGGCGATAGCCTGTTTGCTGCCATCGCTGCACATGGCGGCAGCGTTTACCTGACCAACAATCTTTTTGAGTTCGGCACGGATTTGAGCGGTTACAAAGCTATTTTTGCGGTGCTCGGTGTTTTCAGCGATAATCACGTGCTCAGCAGCAGCGATCCGGAAGCCGCTAGCGCTGGAAACGTATCTTATCAACGGTGGCAAATTGTATCTCGAAGGCGGCGATTGTTTCAATTACGATCCCGAACAGGGCGGCTACAATATCCGTACATGGTTTGGTTTGAACGATGGCGAAGATGGCACCGGCGATGTTTTTGGCGTCACCGGACAAAACGCCATCAGCGAATTTTCATTTGGTTACAACGGTCCGAACAACTGGATGGACGAACTCGTTCCCGCCAGCGCTGCGCCAATCTGGAAAAACAGCGACAACACCGATGTTTTGGGTGTTTACAACGATAATTTCGGCAACGGATTGACAATCGGCGTTGTGCCGTCGTTTGGCGGATTGGTGGAGACCGGAGGATTTGTTACACCGGTAATTCCGAACACCGGTGGCGGATCGGGTGAAAAAATCCGTCCGGTAGCCGGTGGTGAGCACCGCCCGTTTGTCAAAAAATATGCGCATTTTCCCGAACGTGCGGAGCAGTGGAAAGGGCGCAATTTTGTATCGCTGGATGAAACCGGCAACATCGTGATGAGCGCCGGTAATAACGTTGAGCTAATGGGCGCATATCTGCAATTGCTGGGTGCGCCGGTCACCGGAATTGATGACGCTCAAGTTGCCGTGCCCGCGTCTTTTGAGCTGTCACAAAATTACCCGAACCCGTTTAATCCGACCACTTCATTTTCGGTGGCTTTGCCGGAAAACAGCGAACTGAATGTGACCGTTTTTAATGCGCTGGGTCAACCTGTTGCGGAGTTGTTCAACGGGAAAATGTCTGCGGGTGAACACCATTTTTCGTTCGATGCAGCACATTTGGCCAGCGGATTGTATTTCTACCGCGTATCAACCGGGAACCTCACGAAAACCCGAAAAATGATTTTGATGAAATAATCAAGCTCCGATTTTAGTGACTGATGTTTTTGAAAAGGCGCAGCGATGCGCCTTTTCTGTTCCTGCCGAATACCAATTTGCGATTGGGAAATACACAAAAAATCGCTACATTTTTAAATATATTTTTTATCCGAAAGCCGCATTTTTCCACAGGAGTAGCACATGAAACAGTTGTCCAACCTTGTTCTGTTTATCTGCATTTTTGGATGGGGAATCGCAGTTGCGCAACCGACCGAAATTTATAGCGAAGTGCGAATATTTGTTGATCAACCTTCCGTATTTCAAGATTTGGCAAACAATGATATTTATTTCGATCATATTCATCGCGAAAAAACGGATCGCGGAATGGCCATCACCGGCGTGCTGAACAGCCGGGAATTGGCGACGTTGCAAACCAGTGGCATCGACCACGAAGTGCTCATTCCCGATATGACCGCACATTTTCTGGCGCAGCCGAAATTGAGTGCGGCGGAGCAATCGCGCATCCGCGCGAACAGCAGCGTTCAGGGGTTCGAATTCGGGAGCATGGGAGGCTATTACACGTTTGCGGAGGTGGTTTCGGAACTGGATTCGATGCGGTTGCTGTATCCGAATTTGATTTCACAAAAGCAATCGATCGGCAGCACCCATCAGGGACGCGATGTGTGGATGGTCAAAATTTCCGATAATCCCGACATCGACGAAAACGAGCCGGAAGTGCTCTACGACGCGCTGCATCATGCCCGCGAGCCGCAAAGCATGATGACGGTCATTTATTATATGTATTATTTGCTGGAAAATTACGGCACCGATCCGGAAGCGACTTATCTGGTTGACAATCGCGAGCTGTATTTTGTCCCGGTGATCAATCCCGACGGTTACGAATACAACCGCCAAACCAACCCGAACGGCGGCGGTTTTTGGCGAAAAAATCGCCGGAACAACGGCAGCAGTTACGGGGTGGATTTGAACCGGAATTACGGGCACATGTGGGGATACGACAACAGCGGTTCCAGCCCGTCACCGGGCAGCGACACCTATCGCGGACCGTCCGCTTTTTCAGAGCCGGAAACGCAGGCAATCCGCGATTTTTGCAACAGCCGCGAATTCAAAATGGCGCTGAATTACCACACCTATTCCGATCTGCTGATTTATCCCTGGGGCTACATTGCCTCGTTCGAAACGCCCGATTCCGCAGTTTTTCGCGAATACGCCGCAGATATGACCCAGTTCAACAATTACACCTGGGGCACCGGTGACCAGACGGTCGGTTATCTCACCAATGGCGATTCCGACGACTGGATGTATGGCGAGCAGGTCACAAAGCCCAAAATTTATTCGATGACGCCGGAAGTCGGCGGCTCAGGCGATGGATTTTGGCCATCGCAAAGCCGGATTTATCCGCTCGCGGAGGAAAACCTCTACCCGAATTTATTTGTCGCGTGGGCTGCCGGTGAATTTGTGAAATACAGCGATTATGTGCTGAACGATTTCGGTAACGGTAACGGTTTTCCCGATCCTGGCGAAAACGTTGACATTCGCTTTACCCTCAAAAATTTGGGATTGAGCGACGCCACCGGCGTATCGGTTGCGCTGGTCAGCGATGATCCGTATGTGCAAATTTCCGCGCCGTCCAAAAATAATGCGATCGATATCCCTGCACGTGGCGAGGCGCTCTCTGACCCGCTAACGTTCACTATTGCAGGAAATGCGCCGCAGGCACATGCAATTTCGATACAGGTGCAAATCACATTTAACGATTACACGATTTCGCAAAATTTGCAAGGTTTACTGGTCGGCACGCCGCAGGTTTCCTTTTCGGACGGCGCGGAAAATGGCACCGGAAACTGGAATACCGGGCAAGGTTGGAACACCACCACCAGCCAATCGCACAGCGCCAGCCGTTCGTTTACGGATAGCCCGTCGGGGAATTATGGCAGCAATATCAACAATTCTCTCACGCTGCAAGTGCCGCTCGATTTTACGGATGTCACCGCTGCATATCTGGAATTTTGGACAAAATGGGCGATCGAAAGTCGCTGGGATTTTGCCCAGGTTCACGCCTCCACCAATGGCACAAGCTGGACATCGCTGAGCGGATTGCACACCATTCCCGGCAGCGGCGATGGCGTGCAGACCACCGGTGAGCCCGGTTACGACGGATTCCAATCCAGTTGGGTAAAAGAACAGATGGATTTGAGTCAATTTTCCGGCGCAGCGCAATTGTTCTTGCGGTTCCGGCTGCGTTCGGATGTCTCCGTTGAAGAAGACGGTTGGTATGTGGACGACATCAGTATCAGCGCGTATGGCAGCGGAAGCGTTACCGGCGTTGCTGTCGACGATGGCTGGAATCTCATTAGTCTGCCACTTAACGTTAGTAATTCCAATTATTTAGATGTGTTCCCAAATGCATTGCCGGGAACTCTTTTTGGCTTCGACGGATCGTATGTGACAGCGACGGAACTGACTGCCGGAAACGGTTATTGGCTGCGATTTGCAGCTGCAGAACTGGCGCCTGTTACCGGACAACCCATCGATGCGTTGCAATTATCGCTCAGTGAAGGTTGGAACCTGATCGGCGGGATTTCCTGCGCGGTAGCGGAAGCCGCTATCGATGATCCGGCGGCAATCGTCATTCCGGGCACGCTGTATGGGTTTAGCGGATCGTATTTTCCGGCAACAGGTATCGAACCGGGAAACGCATACTGGATTCGCGCAAGTGCAAATGGCACTATCGGGCTAACCTGCGGCGCTGCAATCGGCAAATCATCAACCGTTGCGGTTGTGCCGGAAAATGCAACCGTGGTAACAATTGCGGATAATGCCGGACATCACCAACAGCTCTATCTCAATGTAAATATGGAAGATAACACGATAACTGAAAATAGCTTTTCGCTGCCGCCGTTGCCGCCATCGGGCATGTTCGATGCCCGTTTTTCCGGCGATGTTCGGGCAATTGCCGATGCCGAAGCGACCATCGATTTGCAGGCGCGGCACTTTCCGCTGCGCATCACTGTTCAGCCGGAAACGGTCGGAAAGCCGTACGAGCTAAAAATATTTGCAGGAACACAGCTTGTTGACACCCAAAATGTGACGGATAACCGGGCAGTTTTGATCGCCAATCCGGACATCACAAAATTGCAGCTTCGCGTTGTTGGCGATCAGATTCCGGAGGCGTTTACCGTTGCCCAAAACTACCCGAACCCATTTAATCCGGTAACCGAAATTCGCTATGCTTTGCCGAATGCAGCTGATGTGCAAGTGGTTGTTTACAATGCACTTGGGCAACAGATAAAAACGCTCGTTTCCGCCAAACAGGAAGCCGGAAATCACACGGTAGTTTGGGATGCAACCGATGCCAACGGTGCCCCCGTGAGCAGCGGATTGTATTTTTACCGTGTCAAAGCCGGTGCTAAAATTGCTGTTCGGAAAATGCTGTTGATGCGCTAACGATGCTGCCAACTATTGCGGGAAACGGATAATGGAAACTGCCAAAATTGCTGATACGCTGCTGGAATTGAAAGAATTTCAGACCAAACGGTTGCGGGAAACTTACGCTGATTTTTCCGCGCAGCCGGAATTTGCCGCGCTGGTTGAGTTCTTTTTCAGCCAGATTTATGGCACGCAGGATTTTGGTTTTCGCAACGAAAGCATCAAAACGCTGCATCAGCGGTTGAGCGGATTGCTGCACGGTCAAATCATTGACGGTATTGGCAAAGTAATCGAATTGAACGATCTCACCGAAAATCTGGATCGCCGGATGGCTGAGGAATTTATCAGGCGCGATGTTTCCAAATTATCGAATATGGAAATTTACGGCGATGTTTATAGTAGTCTGGACAATTACGATCAACGGATTCACCAAATCAATTTGATGGTGGAAGCCACCAAAAGCATCCACCATCTCAGCCAGATGTGGCTGATCGGGCTATCGCTGAAAGCGGTGAGCAAAGCCGCGCACATTGCCGGATACGGCAAAATTATGGATTTCCTGGAGGCGGGATACAGCGCATTTCACCGGGTAAAAAATATCAGGGCTTTTTTGGATGCGGTGCAATCGCGTGAAATGGCGCTGAATGACCGGCTGTTTGGCAAAACCGGGTGATCTGTTTTTTGCCGCGAAGGCGCAAAGTGCGCAAAGGGAATAGTTGGTTCCTCATGTATTCGCGCCAAAGGTGCTCATTCAAGTAACGTTCCAGCTCAGGTTGTTATTTACCGACTCTCTGTACTGGCTCTGCGAAGGTAGGAATCTCCAAAAGTTGTTGTTTTTAATAAACTTAACGCTCTTTGTGCTTTCGCTGCAAATCCACTTACGATCATACTAAACATCAAAATACTGCAGGAAACCCGCATTGTTCAATCTGTGTTACATCTGATCTATAAACCGTTAAAAAACCGATGTAACCAACCTGTGACAATTTACACAGGGTAAGTTTTGAAATTGCTTTTATTAACGATGTGAACAGGGTCGTAATAAATCATCGCATTCTCTGGCGAAAAACACGGAAGTTGAAACACGGGAATCTGCCTCACCATCGATATCCCCTTTGGATTATTCCCACTTCCATTGCTTCGTCACAATTTTGCGTAACCGCAGTTAAAACAACATATTGGAACGGAGTGACTATGAAGCAAATCACACAATTTTTTGGAATTCTACTGACCGGAATTTTGCTCTGGGGATGCAGCAATACAGATAAACCTGCGTTGGCAATTCATGAGCAACAATATATACAGGGCATCGAATTGGCTAAAAATGGCGATTTCACATCGGCAATCCATTCGTTCAAAACTGCCCTGATGGAGATGCCTGGATATTCGCCGGCGGACGGCAGCATGGCTATCGCGAAAGATGCCGAAGCGGGGAAATTGAAACCGCAAGCCGCAATGGCGTTGTTCCGCGCGATTGATTTCGGGAATCATTTTGATAACGAGAAAAAAATTCGTGAGCTGAATTTGGCGATATCGATAGATCCGAACTATGCGCCTGCGTATAACGAGCGCGGCATTGCATTTTTTGATATGGGAAAATTCCGGCAGGCGCTCTCGGATCGCAATCATGCCATCGAATTATCGCCAAACGAACCGGCATCGTATTACAACAAAGCGCTCACCTGCGAAAAACTGGAAATGTTCGAAGACGCCATCGATGCGTATGCCCGCTTTATCGAACGTGCCAATCCGCGTCAAAAAGAGCATGTTGAATACGCCCGTTTCCGGATTGAAGAATTGGAAGAGCTGGTTCTGCAGGGAAGAAAAAATACCTGATATCCAATAAAAACAAACAGTTAAAAAATCAGCCGTATCGTTACATTTGTTTTCAAAGGGTCATTGTCATTGGTTAGGAGTTTGCGTAAGATCCGCAACATACAGGTGCCCGGAGTTCTGGTCAATCCACAGACGCCCAATAAATCGCACATATTTCCCGCCTGTATCAACCTCCACAAAATGCTCGCCATACGTTAACTGCACGTCGATGGGTGTGCGACCGCGATGCTCACCATCGATGTAAACTTCCCCATCCATTGGGAAGCTGCGAATGGCCAGACGTTTGTTTATGGGCACCTTTATCGGCTGGACAGGCTGCGGCGCGGAAACGCGTCGCGCCTTTTTTATGTACGGAAGCGGATCGAGATGCTGGTTGTTTTGCAGAATCGAAAAATGGAGATGGGAACCGGTTGCCCGCCCGCTTTTTCCGGCGATGCCGATCAGTTCGCCGGGACTTACTAATTGCCCTTTTTTTACCAAAATTTTTTTCAAATGATGGTATTTTGAAAGAAAATTATCCGCATGTTCGATGTTTATCATGTTGCCGGATAATTTGTTGTAACCGGTGAAAATCACTGCGCCACCGCGCCAGGCAAATACTGAATCTCCTTCAAAACAATCGATATCGATCCCGCGATGAAATTCGCTGCCGCGTCCGCTGAACGGATTTTTCCGCCAGCCAAATTCGCTGGTCACCGGTTTTGGCGCGCCCAGCGGATGAAAGGATTCTTCCTGCGCTACAGCGGTTTTGCTCCCAAAGCAGATTGTCATGAGCAGCCCGATGCCGCAAACCCATATTTTCTGACGAATGTGTTGTTTCATATTTCTAAAAATCATGCCCGGAAGATACAAATCGCATGGCGCAAGTTAAAGCCGTTTTTTTTGCAATGCCTGTCACACGATAACTGATTGACAATTCTAAATATCAGTCGTGAACAATTTGCTGAAAAATTACGTATCACCAAATAAATTTTCTTTGCTTGCGCTTCGCTTTTCAATTATGTTTGAAGCTTAAGCACAGTGATAAGACCCAAACCGGGGATGTTAAAAAATGGACGAAATTAAAAAATTAGCTGTATTATTTACCGGCGTTCTGATCATCGGAATTGTCGTTTGGATGGTTTCGAGAGTACCGGGTGCTTCGGGATACAATTCGTTACCCAAACAAAGCAGCATCCATCCATTGTCGCCGGAGCCAGAGGCAAAGCAGCTATCTCCGGTGGAGCCGCGTGTTTCCGCTCAACCCGGGGCGCGGCAAAACATCCGCGATTCCATTGCCTGGCGGAAAACGGAACCTGTGGAACCGGCGGAACGTCCGGTGATCAGCGGTGCAATCCCGTTCAACGGAAATCCCAACGCAATTTTTGTGGGTGCTGCTCAAAAAATTTTACCGGCAGTTGTTTCCATCGAAAATATCCGCAAAACCAGCTCCACTTTCGATCTGTTGCATCCCTTTTTAAAACGAGACGGTGAGAACGATGAAGAGCAAATTCTCCCGCCCGGTTCCGGCTCCGGCATTGTCATCACTCCAAACGGCTATATTTTGACCAACAATCACGTGATCGAAGATGCCAAAGAACTGCGGGTAAAATTATACGATAAACGCGAATTTGAAGCCAAGTTGGTTGGCACCGATCCCACAACGGATATCGCGGTGATTCGCATTGAGGCGGAAAACCTTCCGGCAGCATACATCGGGGATTCGGACAGTGTGCAAATCGGCGAATGGGTGATGGCTGTTGGCAACCCGCTAAATTTTACATCCACGGTTACTGCCGGCATCGTCAGCGCGCTGGGTCGCAACATTAATATTATTGATGGCAGCCGCTATCGCTATAAAATCGAAAACTTCATCCAAACCGATGCGGTGATCAATCCCGGGAACAGCGGCGGTGCGTTGGTCAATCTCTCCGGTGAGGTTGTCGGCATCAACACGGCAATTGCCACACGCAGCGGATATTATCAGGGCTACGGATTTTCAATTCCCATCAACCTTGCCCAAAAAGTCAGCGAAGATCTGATCAACGATGGTTACGTTCGCCGGGCAATTCTCGGTGTCAGTATCGATCAGGTGAGCGATCGCGTTGCCAAAGCGGTGGGATTGCCAAAGCCGATCGGCGCGTTGATTCAGGGCGTAACCGGAAATTCACCCGCCCAAAAAGCCGGATTGCAGCAGGGCGATATTGTGCTGGCCGTGAACGGCAGCGAGGTTGTTTCTGTAAATGATTTGCAAATTAAAATCGCCCAAAATCGTCCCGGCGATGTTGTAGCTGTCGTAATATGGCGAGATGGCAAAAAGTGGGAAGTAGATGTAGAACTCGGCGAAGCGCCCGACAGCGTGCAGTTGGAAACGGAAACTCCGGTCGAAACAAAAGAACCCGAAGAAAAAGAATTCGAAAATTTCGGTTTAACCGTTCGGGAATTGACCAAAGAAGAGCAAGCCCGATATGATATTACCGAAGGGTTGATTGTTGAAAAACTGGTGCCAAACAGTCCGGCGGATCGTGCTGGTATTTACCGATTGGATGTCATTTTGCAAATCGATGATATGCCGGTGAAATCGTTGGAGGAATTCAACACAATTACCAGGGAATCATCCAGCGGCGATTTTGTGAAATTCCAGCTGAAAATTCGCGGTGGTACCGGCACCCGTATGGTATTCATCGAAGTGCCTTGAAATTGATAAAATTTTTAATTATTTATACAATTCACCCGTAGAGACAATTCATGAATTGTCTCTACGGGTGATGTCATTTTAAACCGATAGGGGAGACAATGAACTACTGGTTAATGAAAACGGAACCGGAAGCATATTCATGGGATGATCTCAAAAACAAGCCAAATTCGACGGATTTTTGGGACGGTGTTCGCAATTATCAAGCCCGGAATTTCATGCGCGATATGAAAGTCGGTGACAAGGTTTTTTTCTATCACAGCCAGATCAACCCGCCGGCAATTGTCGGGATTGCCACGGTGGTTCGCGAAGCATATCCCGATCCCACCCAGTTCGACCCCGAATCCAAATATTTCGATCCCAAAAGCAAGACAGAAGATCCGCGCTGGAGCGTGGTCGATATCCGCAGCGAAGCTGAATTTGCCGAGCCGGTAACGTTGCCGGAACTCCGCGACATTCCCGATCTTGAAGAAATGGTGCTGCTCCGCAAAGGCAGCCGGCTTTCTGTTCAGCCGGTTACGGAAAAAGAGTGGAAAATCATCACCAAAAGCCGGAAAATCCGGCAGCTTTGAAAAGGAAAAAGGGTAAAATTATCAGGATCCAGCAACACCAGAATCCAGAAACCAGAATCCAGGAGAAAACCGTGCAGCGATTTTCATCTTTAGTTCTAAAAGTAATAGTTGTATCAATGCTATTGATTTTATCTCACGCCATTGCGCAGGATTTGCAAAAAGCGCTCAGTCAGATCGATGAAGCGGAGTACACCCAACGCATCAAAACACTCGCTTCGGATGAATTTCAGGGGCGATTACCCGCAACGGAAGGCGAGACCAAAACCATCAATTATTTGCGAGATGAATTCCGAAAAATTGGGCTGAAACCGGGCAATGGTGACAGCTATTTTCAGGAAGTCGGGTTGGTGCAAATCACCAGTCATCCCGATGAACGGCTGGAAATCAAAGGCACCGGCAGGGGATTGAGCCTCGGTTTGGGCAGCCAGTTTGTTGCACAAACCCGCCGGATGGTTGATAAAATCGATGTTCGCGATGCGGAAATGGTTTTCGCCGGATACGGCATTGTTGCGCCGGAATACAATTGGAATGATTACGCCGGTCTCGATGCCAAAGGTAAAATTGTGGTTGTTTTGGTGAACGATCCCGGATTCGCGACGCAAGACAGCGCGCTGTTCACCGGTCGTGCGATGACCTATTACGGTCGCTGGACATACAAATACGAAGAAGCCGCACGGCAGGGCGCCGCCGGTGTGCTGATCGTTCACGAACCCGCGCCTGCGGGATATCCCTGGTTTGTGGTACAATCCGGCTGGAGCGGACCGGAATTTCACATGGAAGCGGCAGATAAAAATATGTCCCGCTGTCAGTTTGAGGGCTGGATTTCTGGTATCGCGGCGCGTTCGCTGTTCGGGCAAGCCGGTCTGAATTATGAGGAAGAAATTGACAAAGCTGCAAAACCGGGATTCACTTACCAGCCGTTCGGGTTGACTGCGTCGCTGTCGCTGACCAATGACATTTCTTATTCGAAATCGAACAACGTGCTGGCGTTGCTGCCGGGCACCGATCGCGCAGATGAAATCGTCATTTACAGCGCCCATTGGGATCATTTTGGCGTGAATCCGGAAATGGACGGTGACAATATTTTCAATGGTGCCCGCGACAACGCTACCGGAACCGCTGCGTTGCTAGAACTGGCTGATGCGTTCGTGAATGCGCCGGAACCGCCGCGTCGATCGATCCTGTTTTTGGCGGTCACCGCAGAAGAGCAAGGGTTGCTCGGTTCGGCGTATTATGCCGCACACCCGGTGTATCCGCTCAACAAAACCGTTGCCGCACTAAACATGGATGCGCTGAATATTTTTGGAAAAATGAAAGATATCACCGTAATCGGGTTGGGCAATTCGCAACTCGATGCGTATGTTGAAGCAGCCGCAACTGCTCAGAGGCGTTATGTTCGCCCCGATCCCGAGCCGGAAAAAGGGATCTTTTTTCGCTCGGATCACTTCAGTTTTGCCAAAGAAGGCGTTCCGTCATTATACACCAAAATGGGGATCGATCACGTCAGTAAGTCGCAGGATGAGGTGTTAGCGATCTCCAACAAATGGACCGCCGAGCTGTATCACAAACCGGGTGATGAATACGATCCGGCAACCTGGGATTTGAGCGGCGCTATCGACGATATCCGGCTGATGTTCCGGGTAGGCTACCAGCTCAGCCGGGAAAACACCTTCCCGGAATGGAACGACGGCAATGCCTTCAAAGCCAGGCGCGATGCAGATATGGCTAATTGAAAATCATCTGTTTTATTGTGGTAAAAAAATCGGGAACGTGTAGCAAAAGTTAATAAATTATCTGTTGAGACTGCCGGTCGGATGCTGTATATTTGCCAGCGCAATACGAAAAACACGCAAAAGCAAAGGAGTTGCTTGATGATCGATTTACACATGCACAGCACATATTCCGACGGCAGCCAGACGCCCGAACAGTTGATTCTGGAAGCCAAAGCCAAAGGGCTTAGCGCCATCGCACTTACCGATCACGATACAATTGACGGTATTCCTGAATTTATGGCGTTGGGCGAAACCCATGGCATTACAACCGTGCCGGGTGTGGAAATCAGCGTGGACACCAAATTGCCCAACAACGGACACATGCACATTTTGGGATTGCTCGTCGATCCATATTCTGAATCGTTGAAAAACACCCTGAACTTTTTGTTGAAAGAGCGCAACGAACGCGCCCAGCGCATTATTCGCAAACTCACGGAAAACGGGGTGGATATCACCATGCAGGAATTGCTCGACGAAGCCGGAGAAGGCGCAATTGGCAGACCGCATGTGGCAAAAATTCTGGTGCGCAAAGGCGTTGTCGGTTCGATTCAGGAAGCGTTCGACATCTGGCTTGCCAAAGGCAAACCCGCTTATATGGATAAAACCAAACTCGGCGAAAGCGATGCCATCAAAATGATTCACGATGCCGGCGGATTGGCCATTATGGCACATTCACACCTGATGCATTACGACACATTCGCAGAAGCACGCGATAAATTATTGGAACTAAAGGAATTGGGATTGGATGGTTTTGAGGTATTCTATTCCGGCATGCCGAAAGAATACACCGACGGTTTGTTGGCGCTCGCCGAATCGCACGGTTTCGCCATTTCCGGCGGCAGCGATTATCACGGCGATAACAAACCCGGCATCTTCATGGGCACCGGAAAAGACAATGATCTGAATATTCCGGACACTATCCTTGAACATCTCAAAACAGTTCAGCTCAAAAAAGAAGCACAGCTCGGTTAGGTGAGTAGAGTCACAGACTTTCCGGCGGGTGTATATTACCTTTTTGCGCTATTTTTATAGGGGATGCCAAATCCCGTTGCAAATTATGACCTAACCCGGAGATATTGCCGGAAAAACAGCAACAACATTGGGTTTCAGTCTGAAAAAATGATCAAATTTGTTAAAGTTATGGGTGTAACCGCCGACTATAATAACTGTTTTATGGCAAAAGACTTTAGCAAAATGATCAGGGAAGATTTAGCGGTGGGAAGAAGTAACAATCGTCCATTCATTTTGTCGATGAAATACCTCCCTTTTACAAACTCTCGGAAACGGATTTCCATTGATCAATCAGGATCAGATGATAGTTGATGTGGTATAATTGTTAATTGTCATCAGGGTAGGTGTATATTACCTATAGTGAAAACTGGCGCAACCTTTTGGTGAATAGCTTCGGCTGTTTTCCGAACGGCATTGGCAAATGTCGGTAATCGCCGGTTTTTAATGGATTTGCGTCGTATCTTTTCGGGGTGATCAGGTCGTTTGATCAATCCCCGATACATCATATGTAATGCCCCGTGCAGGTTTTTTAAAGCAGCCTGTAACTGACGGGGCGGAGCTTTAACCAAAACCCTTTTGAACACAAATTCCCGTAGATTAAATTTCCCCCAACAGTTAACAAAACAGTAATTTACCTAACACGGGAATGACTTTTTTATATGAACAACACATTTAAATTAGCAATCATTGGCAGCGGACGTTGGGGGATGAACCATATTCGCACAGCCAGCCGCCTTTTCGGCGAATCGTTGAAAACCGTTTGTGATGTCGATCCGGATCGTGCTGCAAAAGTGCGCGATGCCGCGCCAAAAGCAGCATTTGTGAACGATCCGCGCAGGATTCTCGAAGATCCTGAAATTACCGCCGTCATTATCAGCACGCCGGCAGAAACCCATTTTACGTTAGCCAAATCGGTGCTGGAAAGCGGCAAACATGCGTTGGTCGAAAAACCGATGGCGCTCTTTTCCCGCCAGGCCAAAGAGCTGGATGAACTGGCGCAGAAAAACAATCGCGTACTGATGGTCGGGCATTTATTATTGTTCCATCCGGCGATTCGTAAAATCAAGGAATTGATCAACGATGGCACGCTCGGCAAACTGCAATACATTTATAGCAACCGGCTCAATCTGGGAACTGTTCGCAAGGAAGAGAACATTTTATGGTCATTTGCGCCGCATGATATTTCCGTGCTGCAATATTTTATCGGTGATGATCCGGTAGCCGTCGACGCCAAAGGCGGCGTTTTTCTGCAGCCCGGTATTCACGATGTTACCTTGACCACATTGACCTATCCCAATAATATTCAGGCACATATCCATGTCAGTTGGCTGCATCCCTTTAAAGAGCATCGCCTGGTAGTGATCGGCGATCGCAGCATGGTTGTGTTCGAGGATTCCCGCCAATCGGACAAACTGGTGCTTTATCCGAAAGGCATCGATTGGGTGAACGGCGAGCCGGTCAAGCGCGATGAAGATTTTCAGGTGATTGACTACGAAGCGCCGATGCCGCTGGATCTGGAGCAACTGCACTTCCGTGATTGCGTTGTCAACGGTGAACAGCCGCTAACCGACGGAAAAAATGCCGTTTCTGTGCTGGAAATTCTCGAAAAAGCCCAGAACGGATTGGAGAAGCATGGCGCACCTGCGACCGCAAAACAGCCGGAAGCTGCAAAGCCTGCCGAAAAACTGCCTTACTTTGTGCACGATACCGCAATGGTAGACAAAGGCTGCGAAATAGGGGAGGGCACAAAAATATGGCATTACAGCCATGTGCAAAGCGGCAGCAAACTTGGTAAAAAATGTGTTCTCGGACAGAATGTCAACGTTGGGAACAACGTAACCATCGGTAATTTTGTGAAAATCCAGAACAATGTTTCTGTGTACGAAGGTGTGGAACTGGAAGACTATGTGTTCTGCGGACCCTCGATGGTGTTCACGAACGTACTCAATCCCCGCTGCGAATTTCCCCAGCGCGGCAGTGAGTTTTACCACAAAACTGTGGTAAAATACGGCGCGTCCATCGGCGCGAACGCAACCATTGTTTGCGGAACAACGCTCGGTAAATTTGCTTTTATCGGTGCCGGTGCGGTGGTTACCAAAGATGTTCCGGAATATGCCCTGATGGTCGGCAATCCCGCCAAACAAATTGGCTGGATGTGTCGCTGCGGCACTCGTCTGAATCTTATTCACGATCATGCCAAATGCAGTAATTGCAACCGGGAGTATAAAGAAGCGTCGGGTAAAATCACCAATTTGACGGACAAGGATTAACAGTTTTCACTAACCGCACGGGTGTGATCGTGTTGCGTCCGTGCGGTTGACGCTCCGTATGGCTTAATCTCGAATTACCATTGAATTTATCAAATTGTAAACAAATAAATGAGCAAATTACACCCCATCCAGATTGAGATTTACAAAAAAATGACCCCTGAGCAGAAGCTTCGTATTGCCGGGCAAATGAATCTGGATGCCAGGAAACTAAAAGCCGCCTGGTTGCGAAAGATTCATCCGGACTGGAGTGAAGCAGACATCCAGGCTGAAGTCAAGAAAATTTTCATGTATGCACACACTTGAATTGTTCAACATTTTTCTTAAACCGCTCAATGCTGCAAAACTGCAATACATGATAACCGGCGCAGCCGCTGCAATCATTTATGGCGAACCGCGAATGACGCATGATCTCGATTTGGTCCTGAACCTTAACCAGTCAATAATTCCAAAATTTATACAACTGTTTTCCGATGACGAATTCTACGTACCACCGGTTGAAGTGCTAAAAGTTGAGTCTGGACGTAAACAACGCGGACATTTTAATGTGATCCACATGGATACCGGACTCCGGGCAGATGTGTATCTGTTAGGCGAAGATTCATTTCATCAGTGGGCAATGCAACATCGGCAAACTGTTGAACTCGATGGAGAAACCATCTGGCTTGCACCGATTGAATATGTTATTATTCGTAAACTCGAATACTATCGCGAAGGCAATAGCCAGAAACACCTCGAAGATATCCGGAATATGCTAACCGTGTCGCAAGACAATATCGATAGCAACATTTTGAACGAATTTATTTCCAACCGCAAGCTAAATAGCGAGTGGGAAACCGTTTCCGCAAATAAATGAACAAATAACAACTGGTTAACAGAATAACCGCGAATTATTCGTTGAAAGTATATAAGTTAAATGAGCACCGTGAGAAAATTGAGAAATAGATTAGCTTATTATCAGAATCAACCTGTTATTTAATGGTGTGAGCCAGGTGAACACAGGACCTCACCCCAACCCCTCTCCTCAAAGGAGAGGGAGCAAGATTCGCAAATGTAAAAAATGTAAGGATTACTTCCCCTCTCCTTCAGGAGAGGGGACCGAGGGGGTGGTCGAATTTGTCTGCAATAAGAACACACTCGATTTCCGGTAAGATTTCCCGGCTCAATACA
The DNA here is from genome assembly GCA_020634975.1 of Calditrichia bacterium. Lineage (NCBI taxonomy): Bacteria > Pseudomonadati > Calditrichota > Calditrichia > Calditrichia bacterium. The sequence goes on from JACKAQ010000006.1 coordinate 134,002, forward strand.
CGGTTCAATAAGTTAAATGAGCACGGAGACCCCTGCATGCGCAGGGGTGACAACAGTGTACAATAATAAATGTCTTGTCATTCCTGCGTATGCGCCAAAGGCGCTCCTTCGGAGCAGGAATCTTCTGATGAAACAGTAAATTTTTTAACTGTTTATATTCGGCCAGTAAGAAGTATTTCATCTTTCACCTTTTCAACTTCCTCAAACCAGTGATTTATTTATCCATTGATTCATTCAATACCGTTCGTGTAAATTATCTGCGTACCGTATTCAGCAACACAAAAATACGGTAACACGATAACACAACATCACAACAACACTGGTATATTGATATGACAACTGCACTAAAAAACATTCAGTTTATCGATCTTGCCGCGCAGCAGGCGCGGATTCGTGAAAACCTCGACCGGCGGATTGCCGCTGTTCTGGATCACGGCAAATACATCATGGGACCGGAAATCAAAGAGCTGGAAAGCAAGCTGGCTGATTATGTTGGCGTACAGCATTGCATCAGCTGCGGCAACGGCACCGATGCCCTGCTGATGGGACTGATGGCCAATGAAGTCGGTCCCGGGGATGCGATTTTCACTACGCCCTTTACCTTTATCGCCACTGCCGAAGTGATTGCCCTGCTCGGTGCCCGCCCGGTATTTGTGGATATCGATCCGGTAACCTACAATATCGATCCCAAAGCATTGGCAGCAGCTATTGAATGCTATGCATCGCCCCAAAGTGAGTTTAAACCCAAAGGCATCATCCCGGTGGACCTTTTCGGGCAGCCGGCCGATTACGATGAAATTAACGCGATTGCCAGACAATACGGAATGGCAGTCTGGCAGGATGCCGCGCAGTCTTTTGGCGCAACTTATAAAGGCAGCAAAACCTGCAGTCATGGCGATGTTGCCGGCACATCCTTCTTCCCGGCAAAACCGCTCGGTTGTTATGGGGACGGCGGCGCCATTTTTACCAATGACGACAGCATTGCTGAAAAACTCCGTTCCATCCGGGTTCACGGGCAGGGCGGACATAAATATGACAACGTTCGCATCGGTATCAACGGACGGATGGATACCATGCAGGCAGCCGTTGTGCTGGAAAAACTGACCATCTTTGATGAAGAAATTGAGTTGCGCGATGCGGTTGCCGAACGATACAACAAGGCGCTCGCCGGAAAATATGTTGTGCCGCAGGTAAAAGACGATCGCACCAGCGTATGGGCGCAATACTCCATCCTCAGCGATAACCGCGAAGCGGACATGGCAATGCTCAAAGAGAACGGCGTGCCCACGGCAGTGTATTATCCAAAACCGCTGCATTTGCAGGATGCCTTTGCCGGTCTCGGTTACAAACTCGGTGACTTCCCCGTAACCGAATCGGTTATGACCCGCATCTTCAGCCTGCCCATGCATCCCTATCTGGATGCCGATACGCAGGATTACATCATCGAAGTACTCATGAAATAAGCTGTTCGTAGGGGCACGGCGACTTGTCCTGAGCCTGTCGAAGGTGCCGTGCCCTCTTTAACAAAGTTGGGGACTATCTACCAAGGAGCAAGCACAATCGTTCCGCTGTTTCAAATAAACAATTACCCATGAAACTCGAAACCATAAAATCGACACTCACCGGATTACTCAAAGACCAGGCATATTTTGCCATTTTGTTTGGTTCAGTGGTAACACCCTATTTCCGGATGATAGCGATATTGATCTGGCTGTTTTCTGAAAGAACCGCCGGAAAACATTGATATAAAATCGCCTTTATGAACAATTTGAGGCATTTTACCACGCAAAGTCGATATTGTTATCCTGAACAGCAGCGATATTATTATTACCATGCAGGTGCTGCAAACTGGGGAACTTTGTTCAATATTGATCCTGAACGATATTATAGTTTCGTGGTTCAAAACTTGCCGAGTATCCTGATTTTAAACGGAGCGGAAAGTAATCGAAGATCAACTAATGAAGGTTGAATAAATGGTTGCAACAGATGTTGTTTTATCAAACTTCAATCATTAACAATTGTCTGAATACTATTGAAACTGTAACCGAAATCAGGCAATAAGCTGGATGAAATGTTGATTCAGGATGTCTTTGTGTTGAACCTTCAACGGGCTGTCCAGGCATGTATTGATATCGCTAATACATTATAGCACAAAGGGATGGCGGCTTCCGGCAACCTATCGGAATCTTTAATACCCTGCATGAAAACAAGGTCATCAACAAGCAATTATCTTCGCAGATGATCAAAATGGTGGGATTCAGAAATATCGTATAGACTACCAGACGCTGATATGTTAGCTAGGAATTTTGGAACACAATCTGGATGATTTTAAAACTTTCGGAAAGCAATTGTCAATTTCCTTATATAGAATAAAAGCCATCAATCAACGGCTATTTATAAACAATATTGATCGTTGATTAAATATAGACCATGGTCAAAATTGAATACTACGACACTAATTGCTAATTGATCCCGCCCAACAGCCATTGACAAAACAAAACGATAGGGAACAATCACACCGACGCAACTGTTCCCCGAATGACACATTAACCGGCAACAACATCCTCGATAACCGTATCATTGACAGAAACCGTTTCATTTTCCGGACCGGCGCTGCGCCGGCTGTTCCGCCGCAAAATGCGCTGGTCGAAAAAGTCCGTCACCCGCTGCGGCTCGCCGATCGAATCAATCGCCAGGCTCAGCAGGTTTTTGGTCAACTGGTTGGTGAGGGCTTCCCGGTTGCCCCGGGTGGTTTGCTTCAGGTCCGATACCTTGCCGGACTTTTGCAACTGTTGTTCCCGTGCCGTAACAAACGCGTTTTGGAGCTGGGTAAACAGGTCAACAAACGCCTGTCCCAGCACATCCTTGTATTTATCCGACAGGTTCACGATGCGGGCCATCAGGTTCTCCGCATTGGCCAATGTGCAGCGGGTATATTCTGCCACGCCGCGCGGGAAAAATTCCCGGTATTCCGGCGATTGTTTGCCCCAGGTGCCCCGGATGATCCCTTCCTTCTGGCGGATCGCTTTGACAAAATTGGTTTTATTCACATCCTTGGTTAATGTCATGGCCTGCTTTTCGGTCAGGCGCACATCTTCGGTCTGGATCGCGTTAAAATACGCATCGTAAAACGTCTTGGTGGGTTCAATCAGCGGATCATACCGGCCGTCCGTGTTATTGGCTATCATCCGCTGGATGTGATCTGCCGTAAAGCTTCGCAGCCGGTCGTCACTAATGATCCTGGCGTCAAACTGATTTTCAAAAAATCTGCTCAGGTCTATCATATGCGTCTCTCCTTAGTTTGAATAGATACTATTGAATGAATTATCGATGTTTAAGAGATCGGACGCGAACAGAAAACTTTAGAAAAAAAATGTTTTTTCTTAAATTTCCCCCTTCGAAGGGGGACACAGGGGGATGTTTCTCAGGGTGATAAAAAGAAGATGTCTTTCACTTAATTGCTAATTGCTAATTGACAAAACAA